>JASEIE010000008.1:3390-32438 GCA_030024065.1 Thermodesulfobacteriota bacterium | reverse complement strand
TTCTAATCTATGTAATCGTATCATAATCGGTGTAATCAGAGATTTCTGGACTTTTACAGAAATCTCTTTGGGTTCAAAGCCATTGAATTGTTGATGAGTTTTCGATAAAATAATATAAATTGAACTATTACAAGGCATTGGTGTCGTGTCTACACAGGCCGTTGCCCAAATCGATTTTACGCTTCGACAAGCCTGTTCTGATCAAACCGTTCACCCTTCGAGCGCCTCAGGGCGAACGGAGAGTCGAAGTGCAAATGGTTGGTTTGGGCAACAGCTTGCACACTCTTTTCAAATGATTTTCACTTATCCAACAAAGTTCTCGATAAAAAGGAATCTCGTCATTGCGGGAATCCTTTTTATCCTTCTCCTCACTGCTTCAACAACATACGGTGAGGAGTTTCAGCGTGCCCTTCCCGGCAAGGTCTTCTCCTTTCCCCAGGATCACTACTCCCATCCTGAATTTAAAACCGAATGGTGGTATTACACCGGCCATCTCCAGTCCGAGGACAAAAAATCCTATGGCTATCAGATCACCTTTTTCAGGGTGGCCTTCCGAAGGGGCGCCAAAGGAAGACAATCGAAGTGGGCAATTCAAGACCTCTATTTTGCTCATCTCGCCCTCGCCGATGAATCGAAGAAGCGCTTTGAATACCGGGAGAAGATGAGCCGAGGAAGTTTTGGGGAGGCAGGCGCTTCAATTTACGGAAGCAAAGAACCTTTCCGTGTATGGATTGACGACTGGTCCATGGAGTTGAAAGGGGTTCAATTGCAGAATCACCTTTTGAAGGCGGGAGGGAAGGATTTCGGCATCGAACTTATGCTCATACCTGAAAAGAATCCTATTGTTCATGGAAAAAAAGGAGTCAGTCAGAAGGCAGAAGGGGAAGGATTCGCATCACACTATTATTCGATCACCCGTTTAAAGACCGAAGGGAAGATTTTTTTGAAAGGAAAGGAATTTACTGTCCGGGGGGTGAGCTGGATGGACCATGAATTTGGCTCCAACCAGCTCCGTGAATATCAGGTTGGATGGGACTGGTTCAGCATCCAGTTGGACAACGGGATGGACCTGATGTTATATCAGGTTCGACATCGGGACGGAAAAATCGACCCTTATTCAAGTGGGACGATCATCTTTTCCGATGAAAATGCCCGGCACCTTGCACTAAAAGAATTCCAGATAGAAGTCCTGGAGCAGTGGAAAAGTAAAAAAAGCGGGGCGACGTACCCTGCCAAATGGAGTCTGAAAGCCTCAACTCATCAGATTGATCTTATCCTTACCCCAACTGTGAAGGATCAGGAATTGATCACCGAGTCCTCTACGCGAGTCACTTACTGGGAGGGAAGCGTAAAGGTGGAAGGAAAATATCAGGGCAATCCGGTGAAAGGTCTGGGGTATGTCGAATTGACCGGGTATGCGAAACCGTTTAATAAAGGAATATGAACATTTGGCACATAGCAATTGGCTGATAGCCGATAGCCAAAGCCAAATAAAAAGATGAACCATCAACTATCCGCCATAAGCAATAAGCCATAGGCATGGAGGTCTAAGATGCATCAGCTCTTCTATCCGAAATCAGTGGTGGTGATCGGTGTCTCAGACAGGCCGGATAATCTGGCAAGAAACATTGTGGAGAATCTTTTCGAATTTCAGTTCAATGGAGAAATCCATCTGGTGGGAAGAAAGGAGGGAATTCTCTTCGGAAGAAGGATCCTGACTTCCATGGACGAACTTCCCGACGGCATTGATGTGGCAGTCATCCTCACGCCTGCCCAAACCATCCCTAACCTCATCGAGTCCTGCGGGCAGAAAAAAATCTCTTGGGCCGTCATCGAAACCGGGGGGTTCAGAGAATATTCTGAAGAAGGCGCAACCCTCGAAAAAGAAGTGTTTCAGATCGCCCGGAGATGGGGGATTCGAATCGTCGGACCCAATGGAATCGGGATCACCAATATTGACAACGGTTTTGTCGTCCCCTTTGTCAAACTGAGGAGGGGACCCGTCAGCAAAGGAAAACTCTCCATCCTCGCCCAGAGCGGAGGGGTCCTTCTCACCTATGCCAATCTCTTCATCAGCGCCAATGTGGGCTTGTCAAAAATGGTGAGCATGGGAAATAAGATGGACCTCAATGAGATTGATTATCTTAAGTATCTGATCGAGGATCCTCAGACAGAGATCATCGGCATCTACCTCGAGAGCCTCGAACAGGGAAGGGAGCTGATGGAGATTGCCCGTTCCACCCATAAACCCATCATCGTCCACAAGGCCAACACCGGAGAGGGAAGCCGGCACATCGCGAAGCTTCACACTGCTGCCCTGGCTAACGATGATAAGGTGGTGGAAGCTGCCCTGAGGCAGGCGGATATTATCCGGACAAAGGACTTCCGCTCCTTTGTGAACGCTGTGAAAATACTCTCTCTTCCACCTATCAAAGGCAAAAACCTGGTCATCATCTCCCGCTCGGGAGGGATCGGTGTCGTGGCTGCGGATTCGGCGGAGCGCCATGGGTTCCGACTCCTTCCCCCGGACCGGAACCTCCAGGAACGCTTCCACAGTTTCTTCAGGGCAAAGGTGATCCAGCCCACCAATCCCCTTGATCTCGGAGACCTTTTCAACTTCGATCTTTACACGAATATCCTCGAACAGGTTCTTAAATTCCCTGTGGTGGACGGAATCCTTTTCATGCACGGTGCCACGGCGGAGGAAAAGGAACCTTCCCGGAGGTTCATCCAGGCTGTGAAAGATCTTTCGCTTCGATATCAGAAACCCGTTGCCCTTCAATACAATACCGATGAAGAGGAGCTGGCTTATATCAAGAGGGCCCTCGATTACCCCATCTTCACAGAGCCGGAAGATGCCTTAACCGCTTTGGCCATTTCAAGAGAGCACTACCGGAAAGTGAATATCTTGAAGGAGAAACCTCCAGCTTTTTCAGTGGACCGAGACCGGGTGAAATCCCTTTTTAAAAAGGCCAGAGATGAGAAGAGAGACCTTCTTTTACCAGAGGCCCTCGAAGTGCTCCAGGCCTATGGAATTCCAGTGGCTGATTTCCAGGTGGTACAACAAAAAGAAGAGATGAAGAAATCCATTGAAAAGTTGGGAACTCCTGTGGCTCTCAAAATCATCTCGAGAGAGATCTCCCATAAATCGGATGTGGGAGGAGTGGTCCTCCATGTAGATCATTTGAAGAAAGCTGAAGAGGCTTATGACCAAATGAAAAGAATGGTCCAGGGAAACTTTTCAGGGGTTCTTGTCCAAAAGATGGTCTCCGGCGGAAAGGAGGTTATTTTGGGAGGAAAACAGGATCCCTCTTTTGGTCCTGTGGTCCTTTTCGGCTTGGGTGGAATTTATGTGGAAGTTCTGAAAGAGACCTCCCTTCGCGTGGCTCCCATCAATCGTTTCGAGGCCGAGGAAATGATTTCGGAATTAAAGGGGACAAGTATCCTAAAAGGAATTCGGGGCGAGCGCCCTTCCGATCGAGATGCACTGATTGAAAACCTTCTCCGGCTTTCCCAGTTAATGCTGGATTTCCCGGAAATCGAAGGGATCGATATCAACCCGGTGATGGTCATGGAGAAGGGGACCTTGGCGGTGGACGCCCGAATCCTTTTAAAATCATAAGCAAAGCGCATGGCGCAAAGGGCATAGAGTTTAATGATCAGTCCATACAATTATGGACTGATTAGTAATTCATAATATACGATTTAATACGCCATGCTCTATGCGCTATGCCCTATGCCATTCATGATTAAATTCCCAAATCCTCTCCGACCAGGATCACGACCACATCGGTGCGGCTCGGTTTTTTGGCAAGGGTAACATAGATATTGCAGATCCGATCCGGAGAACTGCAATCTGCACAAACACCGGTTTCAGTGCAAGGGGTCTTCCGCCTAAGCCGCTTTGCATTCTGCGGAGCAGCCCATTCTTTCAATCTCCTCTCAGCGGACTCTACATCTTTTACAATCTTATTCACCCCGGCGATGATGATCACTTTTTTAGGTCCGACAAACATCGCACCCACCCGATTGCCCGTGGCATCGACATTGAAGATCTTTCCGTCTTCGGTCACGGCGTTTGTGCTGGAAAGAAAGATGTCCGAGGAAAAGCCCTTTCGGATCGACTGAAGCCGCTCCTCATCGCTCACGGGCTGTGTGGCTGTCCGGACGAGATTGATATTGCGTTTTCCCAGAGCGTCCAGCAATCCGATCTGGGTCAAGGTGACTGAGCCTCCCACTCCGACTGTCGCTCCATCCGGTATCCTCTTCATCACTTCTTCGAATGCGGCTTTGGAATCCGGAACATAAAAGGCTTCAAAATTGTTTCTCTTCAATGCGCTGATCGTTCTCTCAACCTGTTTCTCTTGAAACCACTGCTGCCATTGCTCCATTTCTTCATCCTCCTTACCTATTCGGCTATTTGATTAACTAATGTGTGATACTCTTGCCATATTTCTCGAGGGAGATGGTTTCCAAACTTTTCAAAAAATTCCCTGATGTCCTGAAGTTCGGATTGCCACTCAGCCGGATTCACATCAAATAATTTCTCCAGGGATTCTTTTGCGATATTGAGCCCATCCAGATCTAAATCTTTCCAATGGGGGAAAAACCCAAGAGGAGTTTCCCTGGCTTCGATACGGTTATGGACTCGATCTACTATCCATTTTAATACACGGATATTTTCACCAAACCCGGGCCAGACAAATCCACCCCGGTCATCCACCCTGAACCAGTTAACCGAAAATATCTTCGGAGGATGAGTTAATCTTCTCCCGATCTCAAGCCAGTGACTGAAATAATCACCCATGTTATATCCGCAGAAAGGAAGCATTGCCATGGGGTCCCGCCTCAATACGCCGACCTGATGGATAGCTGCCGCAGTGGTTTCCGAACCTGCTCTTGCGCCCATGAAGACACCATTCTGCCAATTCAATGCCTCTGTCACCAAAGGGATCAGGTGTGTTCTTCTCCCGCCCACGATGATGGCCGAGATGGGGACTCCTTCTGGGTTATCAAATTCCTTTGAAAGTGTCGGAGAATTATATATGGAAACAGTGAATCGAGAATTGGGATGGGCAGCCTCGCCATTTTGCATAGGATGCCAGGGTTTGCCCTGCCAGTCGATTAAATTCTTTGGAACAGAACCATCCATCCCTTCCCACCAGGGTTGATTCGTATCTGCATCTAAGGCCGTATTTGTAAAAAGAGCGGGATAAAAACAGGTGTTTTTCAATGTCTTCATCATGTTGGGGTTAGTCTTCATTGAAGTTCCGGGAGCTACACCAAAAAGGCCTATTTCCGGATTGATGGCATACAGTCTACCATCGGGTCCAATGTTAAGCCACGCAATATCATCCCCCAAAGTCCATACTTTATAGCCCGGCAGTGCGGACTCAAGCATCGCCAGATTTGTTTTCCCGCAGGCCGAAGGCATGGCAACCGTCATATAGGTTACATTACCCTGCGGATCTTCAATTCCGATGATGACCATATGTTCTGCCATCCACCCTTGCTGGAAACCAAGCCAGGATGCAATTCTTAAAGAAAAACATTTCTTGCCTAATAAAGCATTCCCTCCATAACCTGAACCAATACTCCAGACGAGCTGCTCATCGGGAAAATGCATAATAAAACGTTTATTTGGATCAAGATCCGCTATGGAATGGAATCCTTTTACAAAATCCCTGTTATTTCCGATCTTTTCAGTGGCCTCCCTGCCCAACCGGGTCATAATCCGCATGCTTACAGCCACATAAGATATGTCGGTTAACTGGACACAGGCCTTAGCATAAGGGGAGTCAGGATGTCCCATCATATAAGGTAAGACATACATCGTCCTTCCTCGCATACAACCATCGGACAGTTTGGTGAGAAGGGTTTTGGCTTCTCCGGGGTCCATCCAATTGTTATTGGGACCTGCGGTCTCCGGATCAGGATGGCAGACAAAAGTTAAATGTTCTGTGCGGGCCACATCCGTGGGATGACTGCGGTGAAGATAACCGTTTGGATAAGTCTTCTGACACAGCTCATGGAAGATATTAAGGTCTCCGATTCGTTCCTCTTTCATCCCAATTTCAATCAATCTGTGCGCCTCTTCCTCGGAGCCATTGCACCAGTAAATCTTGTCTGGCTTGGTCAGCCTTGCCTGTTCTTCAACCCATTGATCTAATGGAGTAACCATCGTTTTCGTCCCTCTCGATTAGTGAAGCTCCCTGTGCTTCCGCACGGGGCATCTTCACAACTTCGGCGAAACCCGCCGAAGCATATCCACCTTTGCTGAAGCTTCGGCAGATACCCTTTTCGCATTCATCCCCGTCCTTCCGGACAGGGCATTCTGCGAAGGCGGGTAAAGACCCCGATACCCGGTTATCATGCCCTTGTGTGAACTGACCTTGGAGAAACTAAAAGAAGTTGCTCTTTTATACCAGAACTTCCTATTTCTGGCAATCCCTTTTGCAGGATTAAATTACGAAACCTCTTTATTCCAATCCCTCTCTCCACCCCACAAAGTAAAAATGAAATCATGCCTGGTCAACAACCAGATTGAACAATGAAACCCTCAACTCGTCTTTGATGGTTGGGGTCTCGTGATGGGTTAGTGATTCGCATCCGGGACCGGGTGATTGGAATTTTAACCCTCTTTTCAATTTCCGAAAAATCATTGTGGGATGATCCGCTGATAGCCAGGAGGGGGGAGGAAGACTTCCCCTTTTAGTTCCTTTTTCTCTATTTTTTGGATCTCCATCACATTGATAGGGCCCAAACCATAAGTGAGCGTATAATCTCTGATCAAGACAGGAATTCCGTAAGACTTCAGTTTCTGGTAGATTTCCCTTCCCTCCTTCATCTCAAGTTGAAAACCCTTTGAGAATCCCTTCGCCACCTTCTCCATTACCTTTTCCAACTCTTGAATATCTGCATCACGGGTCATCCAGTTCTCTTCGATTAACTGCCCATCCGCCCGAATCTCAACCTTCTCTGTTTGAAAGCCATTGATGACGGCCCTTTCCCCGGTTCCTCTCACGGTAATCCTTCTCTCTTTTCTCTTGATTTCTGGCATCGATTTTTTTAGCCTCTCCGAAACTTCCTTTTCCCACCGGGAGAATTTAATTTCCACATAACTCCTGGATAAGTGGTCGATCATCACCATCCGGTCTCCTTTGAAGTCGATGATGATCGTTCTCCCTTCCCCTGAGTGGTCTGTCCGAAATTGACTCTCCGAAAAAAACCGGGCGACTTCGACCATCCTGCCATCCAGATCTCGATGAATCTCTTCAATGATCACACCGGCCCTGGATTCCTGAATTAAAAAGAATAAAGGAAGAAGCACGAGCAGTCCAGCAAACAAGAGAGTCCCCCTTTTCATCATCGCCTCCTTATCGCTCAGGATAATTTAAAAAGGACGGCCCTTAAAAGGGCCACGATCAAAATCGAAACTACCGGGAACCAGAGCAAACGGTAAACCCCTTTCAAATCGGCCTTAAAATAGTCCTTGGTCAGCACCAGGCAGAGATGAAAGGGGGAAAGCAGATCTCCGCTGATCCCGCCGGCAAAGGCCAGTACCATATAATTCACGAAGTTGGGATCATTTTGGAACAGAGGGATGAGAATCGGAAAACTGATTCCTATCGGCGCAACGGTCATCCCGGTGATCAATCCGACCAAAAGGGGAATCAGAATCGCAATCACCCAGAATGGGACTCCGGACGAGGATAAGGTGGCCGCAACTACGGGCACAGCCTGGGAGGATTCCAGCACCTTTTTAAATCCCATCACAACGATTACCGCCAATAAAAGACCGGGATTCAGGCTTCCTTTAAATCCCTTCAAAACCATTTCCCACCCAATCCGGTAAAAAATGACCATTCCCAGAATTGCGATACCAAAGGCATAGATCAATCCCACTTTAAAACCCACGATCAGAATGAGTGCAAAGGCAAGCGGGAAAAGGTTTTTGAACAACTGCCATACAGAGGCATTGTTCGATGAAACATTAGCCCCTGTCGATTTTGACACACCTCTGAATCCAACGATAATTCCGATGACAATGGCGGTCAGGGTGATTGGAAGACTAATCCACCCTAACTTTCTTACGGGAATCTCGATCAGGGTGGCAGCTAACATGAACGCTGGATAAGTGGGGAGAAGATATTCCCAGACGTGTCGAAACCAGAAGTTGATAAAGGTCCTTCGTTCGGGTGAAAGTTTCAGCTCATCCGATCCCTCCACCACCATCGGCGCTGAGACCAACGCCCCTCCTACGATAGGCATCAGCCCGATCATGGCTGGAAGCAATGCGATCACCACCCGGATATCCCTGAAGACATGCCGAAACCCTTCCAGGATGGCATTCATCCGGCCAGTCACTTTTAAAAGATTGGAGAAAAAAAGGATGGTGATAAAAGCACCGATGAGAAGGAGTGTCTTCCTGTCCAGAGCGGAGGTGAAAAGATCGGAGAGGATCGTTTGAATGGGACGGCGGAAGAAGAGTCCTAACAGAATGGTGCCCACCAGCAGGCTGATCCAGAGGGGTATCTTCCTGAAGGTAAGGATGAGGACCAGGAGAAAGACAATCCCGATTTTGATTAATTCAATCATAAGTGCTTATATCATAACAAATAAGGCTGAAATGAGAATCAAAACACTGATGTCATCTTGGCGAATTCTTGAGTCATTCATTCATGAAGTCATTTAATGCTTTTGTTTCTACTCCGAATTCCGAAATCCGCCACGCACCGTGTCGGGTGCATGGCAGTCCTGAACCTCATATGGTTCAGGGCGCAATCCGAAATGACTTTATAATTCCGATTCCAACTCCTCTATCTTCTTGCTTACCTCTTCCAATTGCCTCAGCAGATGGGGGGCCTGAGGCTCCTTCTCCATCCCTCTCCCCCTCTTTAGCTTTCGACGAAGTCTCTTGAAATTCCTGTCCAGATGTCTGAATAGGATGCGAAATGTCTCTTCGGGATAAGTGACTTCTTCCATCTCTACTTCCGGCATAACTCTTTCTTCGGGACCAAAGAGGGTTCTTTTCTCCCTCCACTGAGGGACGATCGTTTTAAAATGGAACCGCTCGCGGATGAGTCGAGCCAATTCCATAGAAATTTTCTCTTCCCCGTGAGTAACAAAGACCTCCGGGCCGGGATTTTCAAAGTGAGAGAGCCATTCGAGGAGTCCATTCTGATCGGCATGGGCGGAAAACCCGCCCAGGGTATGAATATGGGCCTTTACCACAATCTCTTCTCCGAAGAGTTTAACACTCTTCGCTCCATCCACAATCCTCCTTCCAATCGTCCCCTCTGCCTGGTAACCGATGATCACAATATGGGACGTCTTCTTCCAGAGATGATGTTTCAGATGGTGCTGGATTCTTCCGGATTCACACATTCCACTCGCAGAAATAATAACCCCTGTTCTTGGATCTTCGTTGATGGCCTTCGATTCTTCCATAGTCCGGGTGTAGATGACCTCAGGAAATTCTAACGGATTTTCTCCTTCCAGCAGAATCGATCGGGTCTCCTGGTCAAAGCAGTCCGAATTTTTTTTAAAGATCTCTGTGGCCGAGATTGCCAACGGACTGTCAATATAGATCGGAATCGAAGGAATCAACCCCTCTCTCATCAATTGCCCGATCGTGTAAATGATATCCTGGGTTCGCTCCACAGCAAAGGCAGGAATGATGACCTTGGACTGATGAGCGATTGCCTTTTTGATAATGATCAGCAATTCCTGGATGGTCTCTTCCTTGGTCTTATGCAGCCTGTTTCCATAGGTCGACTCCAGCCAGAGGAGATCAGCCTCTTCAATGACTGCCGGGTCTCTGACGATAGGCTGGCCGATGCTTCCAAGGTCTCCTGAAAAGACCATTTTTCTCTCCTGCCCTTCTTCTTCGACCCGGAGTTCTATTATTGCGGCCCCCAAGATATGTCCTGCATCCTGAAAGCGAACCTTCACCCCTTCTGTTAACGGAGTCATCTGGCCATAACTGATAGTCTGAAAATATCGAAGGCTCTTCTCCGCATCCTTCACCGTATAGAGAGGAGCAGTTGCTCTTCTTCCGGACCTTTTGGTCTTACGATCCTGCCATTCTGCCTCCATCTCCTGAATATGTCCGCTGTCTTTGAGCATCACCTCGCAGAGATCGAAGGTGGCTTTTGTACAGACCACTTTTCCCTGGAATCCATCTTTCACCAGTTTTGGGATGAGGCCGCTATGGTCAATATGGGCGTGGGTAAGGAGAATGAAAGAGAGGTCTTGGGGGTGGTAGGGCTGGACGTTTCGATTTCTTTCCTCGATGGCTTTCCCGCCCTGAAACATCCCGCAATCGACCAGCCATTTGAGCGGGCCCTTTTCCAAAAGAGTGGAAGAACCTGTGACAGTCCGAACCCCACCTAAAAACGTCACTCTCATCGGCTTTCTCCTAAGACTTTCTGAAGGAGTTCGGAGTTGTTAGTTCGCCTGCCTGCACGAAGCGTTTCGGCGAAGGCAAGGAGTTCGGAGTCGAATTTTTGATTTTGCAATCTTCTCCTCTCCGAACTCCTGACTCCGAACTCATAACTTTTTCAACCAGGGGTTGACTTTGAACTCCCTTTTTTCTAATATAAAATCCTCAACTTTTCAATCAAAAATGGCGAGAAAGAAATAGGGCGAACTTTTTTCAATGCCACGAATTACAACTCACAGATCACGCATCAAAGGAGGAGAGATGCCGAACAAGCAGAAACAGTATCTGATCAATGAAATGACCGTCAAAGATACCTGGCGGCTCTTCCATATCATGGCAGAGTTCGTAGAGGGGTTTGAAGCCCTTTCGGAATACCATCCAGCAGTGAGCATCTTCGGATCCACCCGCATACAATCCGGGGACGAAGTCTATCAGAAAGCAGAACGCATCGGTCAGCTTCTGGGGGAAAATGGTTTTACCGTCATCACCGGAGGAGGGCCGGGCGTCATGGAGGCGGCCAATAAGGGGGCTTCAATCGCTGGAGGGAAGTCCGTCGGCTTGAACATCGAGCTTCCCCTGGAGCAGACGCCCAATCCCTATACAAATTTCAATCTCAGTTTCCATTACTTCTTTGTTCGAAAGGTCATGTTTGTCAAATATGCCATGGCCTATATCATCCTTCCGGGTGGATTTGGAACCATGGACGAACTCTTTGAATCCATCACCCTTATTCAGACCCATAAGATCAGACCTTTCCCCGTCATCCTGGTCGGTTCGGAATACTGGAAAGGTCTTCTGGATTGGATGAAAGGAGTGGTGTTAAAGGAGGGGAAGATATCACCCACGGATTTGGAAATCTTTCATCTCATGGATGAACCAGAGGAGATCATCAAAACCATCAAAAAAACGGTCATCCTTTAACTATCAGTTCGGAGTTGGGAGTTTTTAGTTCGGAGTTTCTATATATATCTCCGAACTCCGAACTCATCACTCCGAACTATTATTTCACCCTTTCCCTGACTAGCTCAAGGATATCTTTTACACAAATCCGGTCATCCACATTTAATACCTTGACCGCGGAATCGAGGGAGATCATACAGAGCGGACAGACGGTCGCTAATATTTCAGCCCCTGTCTCTAATGCTTGCTTGACTCTCATTTCATTGATGCGTTTCCCGGCCCTCTCCTCCATCCACATATGGCAGCCACCTCCTCCACAGCAGAATCCCTTTTCCCGATTCCGCTCCATCTCAAAAAAAATAGTGTCGGTCATGGCGCCCAGTATCTTTCGGGGCGGATCATAGCCATCGTTATAGCGACTAGATGCCGCTTCAGATTCTGAATCACCCTTTTAGGATTGAGATGCTTCTGTGTGATATGAGCTGGGCAGGCTTCCTGACAACGGCCACACCGTGTACAGGCATCTAATTCTAAAAGGTCTTTCCAGATAAATTCTTCCATCCTCCCCACTCCGAAAGTTTCGGAGGCCTCAAGATCCAGTGCGCCTAAGGCTCCTTTTGCCTCCAGATTTCTGAAGAGAATACTGAGGGGAGAGGAAAAAAGGTGAAGTAGTCTCGAGAATGGGATGTAGGACAAAAACGCCAGGGAAAGGGCGATATGGATCCACCAGAGTAGGGAAAAACAAATTCTTAAACGATGCTCATCCACAGGCAACGCTATAAAAACGGAGGCGATGCTGGTAGCCATGGGTGACCATGGGGACCATGGAGATTGATAGATTTGATTCCGTATCCCGGTCACTAAAAACCCCGTTAGAAAAACGAAGAAGGGAAGGATGAGTGAGAAAGCATCGGTTTGTTGATTATCTAACTCTTTTGGTTTTTGGATATATCTCCTGCAAATAAGAAAGATTGTCCCCAGCCATCCAATCGCCCCAGAGAGGTCAAAAAAGAGGCGAAGAAGAGGATAAGTTTGGGAATCAATGAATCTTCCCCTCCACAAGGGAAAATAGAAATACTCCTGGATGAAAACGATTGTGACACCGAAGCCCAGGATGAGAAGGGACAAGAAAAGAAAAAAGTGGCTTATCCCCGGGAAAAAACTTCTTAAAATAGTTCGATGTCCCAAGACATTTGAAAAGAATCCTTTCCACCTTTTTCTCCATTGATCCCATAGGATGCCATCTTTCCCGATATGCCAGAGCCGGTACCGCCGGTAGAAACCGTACAGGACAATAAAAAGGACGAGGCCAACCAAAAAGTAGAGGAGGAGGGCCCTATAAGTCAACGGATATTGATAACCTTCTTTCTGAAAGAGGGTTCCTGTCCAATTTAATGAACCGATCTTCGGGTCTACGTGGCATAACATACAATCGGAGCCCAAAAGGCGGAAGGCATAATAATCCCTGGCGTGAAGGGATGAGGGGAGAAATGTGAGTAGGGCAAAAAAAAATGACCACCCTGATCGGGTGAATCATTTTAAAGGATACCATGTTTCTTTTTTAATCTATCTCTAAAGCCTTCGTCAACCGATTTAATTGCGGAGGTGATGGACTCCGTCCACCACATGGTAGGTGAGAAGGGTGGTCAACTCAATTAACAACCGTTCCTCATCTTCTGGAAGATATCCCAGGGATTCGTTCCGGCAGATGGCCTCCCATTGCCGAAGACACTTTCGAACCGTGTGTTTGTTTGATCCTGAGATCCAGAGGCTCACTCTCTCTGTTAACACCCTCGCATATTTTCGAATCAATTTCCATGCAGGGAGGAGCTTTCTCCGGCCATTCAGGGGTATGACAAAGAGTTCGTTCATGTCATTGAGATATTCCTGGAGCTCCCGGTCCAGTATCTCCCCGTCTAAGCCCCACCATTCTGAAACCGTCTCTTCAATGATCGCATAAGGTCCGTCTTGTTTCTTGCTGATATTCAACGACCCCTTCCCTGTAATCTCCTCCATCTGGCGATCCATATAGACTAATTTTTCTAATGCATTGGGCCAGTTTCGATATCTTTCTTCCCAATGAGATCGAGGATCGAGCCAGATGGCAAAGGTCTCCGCCCAATCCTCATCAGGATGTTTCTGTGCGTAGTGGGGGTCTCCCAAATAGTGAAGGTGCCTCACATAACTCTTCGACCAGGGATTGACCCGGGAGAGATATTGGGTGGGATATTTTTTTCTGAAATCTCCAAATGTCTCTTTCCATTCCTTCTGTTGCCAGATTTTATAGGCATAGTTGATGGCATGACCGGTTTCGTGGCGTAGGATTTTGATCATCTCCTCATTCGTGGGCGTGTCTCCCTCAAGGTCCTTCAATTCCGGAATGGCCAAATAGAATGGGATACTGATGGAAATCTTTTTGTTGACACACCCCCACTCATTCCCGAAATAGAAATCAGGCCACAGGAGGATTTCCTTCTCCCTTAATTCTCTTTTCAGCCTTTTGAAATAAGGCGCCATACTCTCGTTGACATCCAGGCCTAAGTCACAAATCCGGGTCGTTAAAAATTTCTGATAACTGATCTCATCCATTTTCTTAAGGCCTCCGATAGGGCCTATCCTAATTTGATTAAAATTTTTAATGCTGGGGAATAAAGGAGGGATCTATATTAAAAGCAAAAACCGAATTTTTCTATCCTGCCCTTCCTAACCAGTTTAAATATAATATCTCCCGCCCAGAAGGTCAAAAAAATCTTTTCACAATTAGATGTATAATAATTTCAATAAGTTGGAAATTATATGGTATCCCATTAATTGAAGCCCTTAGAAACCCTCCACCAATAACTAGCCAAAGATATTTGAAATTTTCCCCATTTAATCTCCTCCCCCTTCGATGGGGGAGGATGAAGGTGGGGGTGGACAAAACTAATTTGGTCCCCCTCCCCTCAATCCCCTCCCGCCAGGGGAGGGGAGATTTTTGGGGGGCCAAAATGTTAGAAATAAATTCTCAGACTTCAATGTGTAAGGGCCTACGCCTCATCCGGGACTTCGCCCGGAAGATGGGGCCCCTTCGGGGCAGTCTCAAAATGGACTTATTAACCTCCCCCTTTGAAAAAGGGGGGATTGAGGGGGATTTCCCACGGTCTCAAATCCCCCCTCGCCCCCCTTTGCTAAAGGGGGGTATTTCGGTCGGGAATATATCGACAATCTTTTGTCGATGTTGTTGCGCTAAGGGCCTAATTACTTATACCAGGCCTCAAAAACAGGCCTATGGCTGTTATGATTACCCAAAAATATCCACCGGAATATCCAAGATTGGTAAAGGTATCGTTTTAAAGAAGAGGGAAGGCATCTTTTTCTTCGAAAGAATCACCCTTGGGGACCGTATAAAAGCTTACTCAAAGGAACCTTTTAATCTGGAGAGTGGGGTTTTTGATATTTTTGGATGATTTCAAAGTTATCAGGTACATTTCGTACAAAAATACTGGCGACTTTGTCAGTATATATCAGCTTCCAATCTTCTCGCTCTCTTAGGAATCTTGAAAATACATGGTCTGTTTCGAAAATAATCCAATTTATGTCATATTTTCTTATGATATCTTCCCATCCCTGTTCGAATTTTGTTACCTTTGAATATTCCCTGAGCTTTTCTTCAGCGTGCCAATCCATTTTGCCATGAATAAAAACTTTATATTTTGGATAGGCACTATAAATTATATAATCACCAAATTCATCATTATTAAACATATTTCCTTTTATGAACTCCTTCTTTAAAAACTCCACAGCGGCCACTGGTTTCTCCTTTTCATCAAACCCAATCTCTAATCGATAGCTCAGGACGATCGCAGCCATAAAAATGAATGGGAAAACCCATATATAGGTCTTCGCTGAAGTATCGATTTTTGTAATATTCTCATCTCTTTTCTTAAGAAAGTTTACGAACCTCCCCTCCAACTGATTGAAAATCAAATTAGAATGCCTTGACAGGATCGGGGCGACGACAATGGCGAAAAAAAAGACATTCCTCATAGAATAGATAGACATAGTTGTAAACAGAAGTATCGATAAGAGTTCGTGGAACCTTAATTGCTTTCCTGTAAGGGCCATCATTGTCATAACAATAAGAAATAGATATTTGAAAGGTCCCATCGATGGATTTTGAAAATTCAGTGGCAAAAACTCTACAATATTACTCATAAGATATTTGTTTGAAAGGACCTTAAAAGTGTATAAAAAAACATTGTAGCCAAATGGATTAATAAGAGTTGCCATCAGACACAGAAGAGTTGTTAACCCCAAGATTTTTATTTTTTTCTTATACTCCTCCTTCTTCCCGTTTTTGGAAATAAGAAGAATGATAATATTACAAAACAAGTAAGTTCCTATAAGGATGAAACCGGTTATAAAACCACCGT
The DNA here is from genome assembly GCA_030024065.1 of Thermodesulfobacteriota bacterium. The sequence continues at coordinate 16,682 of JASEIE010000008.1, read as the reverse complement.
GCAGGTTGGTCCAGAGCAACATGATGAGTGGCAGAAAATATAGATAATTCTTGCCATTACTTTGAAATTTTTCAAGAATATTATATGAGACAAGAAAAAGCAGCAGCGAGAGGATAAAAGGTCTCGCCAACCAATGGAACATTGAAGATATCACCACAATTAGAATAATCAAAACATCAAAAATAATATTGCCCTTATACAGCCTAATTATTCTAAATAATAAATAATAAAGAAGGGATATTAAAAATGCAAAAAATATCGCCACACCAGTCAACCCCAGGGCTCGATGGATTAAAGCCATGAAGAGTTCTGGCAGCCATTCGATGGTGATCCATGGGAGAGGAGGTGTGACATAAGAGAAAATATCAAAACGCGGGATCGAAAAATTGTCCAAAATAAATTCACCAATCCGAATATGCCAGCCAGTATCAGCATCATCTAAAAGAACCGATTTATTAGAGAGCAATAGGGTGAGAAAAAGAGTTATAAAAAATATCTCTCCAATGGAAGGAATTAAAAAATTCAATTTCTTTTTCATTTCAGAATAGTCCTCTCACCATATCGGAAAATGTATAAATTGAAAGATATAAATAGAGTGAAATCATACGGGAATGCAAAGAAAGGAGGGTGGTGAATAAGACAATCAATTTTATTGATTTTACCCCGTTAGAAATAATGCCCCGCTGTTATGCAGTCCCGCCTATGGCGGGATTACATTTCATAATAACTCCGGGTTCCGCCCCGTAGGGGGTTCCACCCCGGAGGGCGGGGTTTAATGCCCCGTTGGAGTTCTAACGGGGTTTACTTTTTTTGGGTTTTGTTAGTTTCTTGCCTTGCTTTCTTTAAATTTTCATAAGCCTTGATATAAAAGCCTGGTTTGAGGTCAATGGCTTTTTCAAAGGCTCCAATTGCGTCATTATATTTTTCTTCCATCAGATAGAGGCACCCCAGATTATAATAAGCAGATGCCTCGTCCCCACCCTTTTTAAATGCTTCGAGGGCCTCCTGGTATCTCTCCATTTTATACAAAGCCAGGGCCAGGTTGTTATAAATTTTCTTGTCGGATTTCTCAATCCTTAAGCCTTCGATAAAGGCCTTAATCGCCTTATCATAATCCCCTTTTAAAAAAAGGGACATCCCAAGGTTATTATACAGGCTGGGCATATTGGGTTGAAGGGAAATGGCTGTCTTATATTGGGCTACGGCTTCTTCAAACTGATTTTGGCGGTCATAAATGATCCCCATGAAATTATAGGCCTGCCACAAGTTAGAGTCCAACTGGACGGCTTTATGAAAACTTTTCTCGGCATCATTAAATGCGCCCGTATTAAAATATGCCCGGCCCAAACCTTCGTAAGCCAGGGCATAGGAAGGATTGTCTTTCAGAACCTCTTCGAACTCCTTTTTTGCCTCTTCAGGAAGCCCCTTCTCTAAAAAGAGGCGCCCCATTTTGTAACGTAACCGAACCTGGTTGGGCTCTAAACGCAGGGCTTTATCATACTGCAGGAAGGCCATGTCCAGGTTCCCCCGGCTGAGATGCTGGTCTCCCAATCTCTCATGCCCTGCTGCGGTCATCTCGGGGACTTTTTTTGACGCCTCTTCCTCCTCCCTGGCCATGGCCGTTTTTTGCCTTTCCATCATCTTTCGATATTTTTTCAGGGTATCTTGCTGAGGACTTCGCTTGGCACATCCCCATGGGCCTACCATCAAAAAGAGAAGAAGGCATAGAAATAGTTTCTTCACCGATTTTTTCACGATGCCCACCCTCTCCTAAATTATTTTTCGTAGAAAATTGTTATGGGATTGCCGTCTTTATAATGGTCGAACTCCCCCAGATATCTTGCTCCGGTAAACCTCCACGGAGCTTCGACGAGGGCCCTTGCTGCAGGCTCTGAGACGCCTGCCGGAAATGTGATGGGAACTGTAGCGAGATAGATTGCCGTAGAGGCCGTGGACACGACGATACTGATAGGTCTCACAACGATAAGGTCCAGAATTTTCATCCCAACGGTGACCTGCCCTACTTCTTCTCCATAGGCAACAGGCGAAGAGAGGGCAATAACCATTGCAATCAGAATGGAAATCGAAATCTTTTTCATCAGACTGAACTCCTTTCACCGGGGTTTGTATTAACCCCGTTGTTGCATTAAATTCGGCGGCTGGATTTATCAAACCCTTACCCAGAGAGGAATGGCTGTTAAATCAATGTCATCCCATGGATCAATCCAAGAGTGACCTTTGCAAGGTATCCTCAAAAGGGTGGAAACAGCCTTTTTATGGGAGTATGCAATTGATTTAACCGCATCTTTATCAACAATGGGGTCAGCCCTGTTTTTTCCGGGTGCCGTTATTGTTTTCAAACATCTTATTCTTGGGAACCAGGTCCTTCCCGACCAGCACCTTAATTTTTATGTCCGGCCTGTCGAGCTTCTTGATCTCTTCCTTGTCGAAATTCACGGGCAGATAATCCGTTAAAAGATCAACCGATTCTCTCTGTCCATTCTGATAATAAATGATTGTTTCGTTGTGGTTAAAATGGTCTGCGTTGGTCAGCCTCACCACGCTCAGACCTTTCTCTTTTAAATAATTGCCGACTCTCCAGGCCATCCGGTTAACTCCGTTTCCATTCGAAATCTCGATTCCCGCTTTTTTCAGGGAAAGAATCTCTTCGACCCTGACCTCATTCTCGTTCCTGGCCGGAGGCTGGGATTTGACCGTTGCCGATTCAGAGGTTTTCGGATGTTCCGGCTGTTTCAGTTCTTCAATTCTGACGATGGTTGTCTCCATTCGGATTAAAGGCGTCTCTTGCGTTAGGATTCCGGCTTCTATTTGCCCCTCCTGGGGAATTTCAGCAATAGTCTGTTTGGCATCCGGATATTTTTCCGGCGACCGGAGCGCAGCGGCAACCTTTATTGCTTCTTCTTTCTTAATCACGGGTTGATTAGGTATTACAAGCGCCTTCACCGCCAGTTTCTTATTCTCGGGTTCAAAAATCCTTGCCAGGGTACTGGCTGCATCAAGTCCGGTGCCGACAACGGTCAGTGAGGGATTGAGGGATAAGGCTTTTGCGTAATGGTCTTTTGCTTCATGATATAACCCCTTCTTAAAATAGAGCTGGGCCATGTTATGGTGAGCCTTGGCTTCATCGCCGGCCAGCCTTAATTCAACCAGGGCCAAATCATACTGGCCTTTCTCTGCATAAGCCACCCCAAGGTTGTTGTGGAAACGGTCCTCCTGACCATTCAGAGCAATCGCCCTTTGAAAGGCAAGGATCGCCTCGTCAATATTTCCCTGGAGCAGATAGGAATAACCCAGGTTGTTATGGAGATAGTCGAGATTCGGATCCAAACTTAAGGCCATCTTATAATATGTAATTGCTGTAGGAAAATCTCCGAGCATGTCGTTTGATACTCCTACTCCATTATAAGCTTTTACATACCGGCGATCGATTGACAAAACCTTCCGGAACTCTTCTATGGCCTCCTTGTGCCTGTCTCTGTCCTGGTAATAACAGGCAAGCAGGTAATGGGAATCAGGATTACCCGGTTGGGGTCGAATATGAGAGACAAACCTGGAAATTTCTTTTTCGATTTGCTCAGGATTTTGACTGCTCATATCCCAAAACCCGATCTGGCCTAATAAATCCTTCATGGTGGAACAACCGATGAGGGAAAAAAGAAATAGGCCAACGGATAGAACCACTCCAGTAGCTCTCTTCCATCTCACTTTCATAAAAACCTCTCTGATTACTGACCACTGATAACTGATCACTGTGGATTGAACCAGCCTTTCACCGCCCTCCTGCCAGTGCGGGAAGCAACGTCCTGAAGATACTGATAATCGCAGGTCCTAAAATCACGACTAACAGAGCCGGGAAGATAAAAAGGACAAGAGGAAATATCAATTTCACCGGCATTTTTTGGGCTATCTCCTCTGCCTTTTGATACCTCTTTGTCCTCATGGAATCGGCATGAACCCTGAGGGCCTGGCCAATACTCGTCCCAAACCTCTCTGTCTGGATCAGCAAGGTCACAAGGCTGCTTACATCCTCAAGATCGGTCCTGAGAGCCAGGTTTCTCAAGGCGTCGTGGCGCTGTTTTCCAGCCCTCAATTCAAGGTTCAGGAGCCTGAACTCTTCGCTCAGCACCTTATTTGTGAGTTTCATTTCTTCGCCGACGCGGTTGATCGCGGCGTCCAACCCTGTTCCGGCCTCCACACAGACCACCATCAGATCGAGGGCATCGGGAAGGCCTTGCTGGATCTTCTCTTTTCTGCTTGCAATTTTCAACTTCAACCAGAGATTGGGCAGATAAAGACCGATCATGAGAGATAAAACGGAGAAGATCATGAAATGGAGGGGCTTCATGGTTTTAAAGACATATAATTTCATCAAGAAAAAGGCCACAAAAAACAGGATGGCCAGAAAAGCCTTGATGCCGAAGAAGAAGAGCGTTGCATCTTCGCCCCGGTATCCTGCCTTTAGAAATGTCTTTCGGAGATGGGAGAGCTCTTCTTCCTTTTTGGGTTTTAAAATAGTCCCCATTGACCCAATGAAACTGCCCCAATGGTTTTTAAATGTATCGAAAAATCTTGTTTTTTCTTCCGGACGCATTCCTTTGTCAATCTGTTTTATTCTCTTGACCAACTCCCGCCGCTCGGCACGGTAGCCTGAATAGAGATAAATTCCCAGGGCAAAAAGCGCTATGGAGATAAATACAAGAATGGATATCATAAATTCCGAACTTATCATGGACCTTCCTATACCTTAATGGCAATCATTCTTTTCATTACCAGAACCCCGAAGATCATCATGAAGAGTGCAAGAATGGCCAGTATCCTTCCGATGGGGTCTTTGCTTAATGTTCCAATATATCCTGGGTTAATGAAAGAGAGAACAAGCGCTACGAGGAAGGGAAGGGCGATCAGGATGGCGGCTGAAAGCCTTCCCTGTGCGGACAATACCCGGATACGGCCAAAAAGTTTAAACCTCTCACGAATCAGATAGGAAAGGTTATCCAGAATCTCTGCCAGATTCCCTCCTGTTTCCCTTTGAATAATGACCGAAATGACGAAAAACTTAAGGTCGGGACAATCAACCCGGTTCGAAAGGCCTTTTAAGGCTTCGGGAATGCCTATTCCAAAATTAATCTCGTCGAGGGTCTTATCGAATTCGGTGCCGACGGGGTCGCCCATTTCATCGGCTACCATCTTGAGACCGCCTGTAAAGGCATGCCCGGCTCTCAAAGCCCTGGCAATTAGATCGAGGGCTTCGGGCAACTGCCTCTGAAATTTTTCCATCCTACGTTTCTTTTTTGTATAAACATAAAAAAATGGTATCATTCCTAAAATGATTGTCGCTGGTATGACAATCAGATAGTTTGAAGTAAGCCATGAACTTCCTAAAAAACCGGCAAAAGTGAGTAAAAACGTAAGTAATACAAAAAGACCGAGAGGGTGTTTGGTATCTGCCTGTTCCAGAAGACGATTCAACTTATCTGTCCAGTTAAAGCTCAAAAGAAGCCTGTTGAACCATGGAATCTTGCTTAACAATTTTTTCCGCAAAATATCAATGCTCTCATCTTCAATTCCTGAAGCGGAGAGCGTCCGGAGCCGCTTTTTCACTACCCTTTTTTCTGGCCCTCTCAGGGTCCTTATTGCAAAATAGGCCCCCTCTATCAAAAGCAAAACGGTAATGAATACTGCAACTCCAATCAATATGTCCATAGGTTACCTTTTACCCCGTTAGAAATAATGCCCCGCCTGAATTTCTAACGGGGTTTACATAACGAATGACTCGAATGAAACCGAATTTCACGAATAAAACCTATTCGTGTCATTCGCTGTCATTCGTTCCATTCGCCTAATATTTTCTGTCCTATGTCAAACCTCATAAACCTTTCCGGTATCAAAGAGATCGTGATTAATGGGTATGTTGAGCGCTTTAAACTTCTCTACGAATCTTGGCCTGATCCCTCTGGCAGTGAACCTTCCCTTCACCAGACCTTCCCGATCAATACCTGTCTGTTCAAAGGAGAATATTTCCTGCATGGTGATGGTGTCCCCTTCCATTCCGGTAATCTCCTGAAAGGAAACGATCTTTCTGCTACCATCAACCAGGCGGGACAGATGAATGATGATATTCAATGCGGAGCTGATATATTTTCTGATGAAAGTGCTCGGAATATTTAATCCGGTTAAAGCCACGAGGGTCTCCAACCTCATCAAGGCATCGCGTGGGGAGTTCGAATGGATGGTCGAGAGAGACCCATCATGGCCGGTATTCATCGCCTGGAACATGTCGAGAACCTCTCCACCCCTCACCTCCCCCACGATGATTCGGTCCGGCCTCATCCTGAGACTATTCCTTACCAGGTCCCTCTGGGTTACCTCCCCTCTGCCTTCGATATTCGGAGGCCTTGTTTCTAAACGGACTACATGCTGCTGCTTCAGTTGAAGCTCCGCCGAATCTTCAATGGTAACTACCCTCTCACTCGAGGGGATAAACCGTGAAAGAACATTCAGGAGCGTGGTTTTCCCGGTTCCAGTTCCTCCGGAGATCAGGGTATTGAGCCTCGCCTTCACAATCCCCTTAATAAGCTCTCCAATCTCAGGGGTTAATGTTTTTAGAGTAAGCAGATCATCCAATTCTAAGGGCTCTACAGCAAATCGGCGAATAGAGAGAATGGGGCCATCAATGGCGAGAGGAGGGATGATGGCATTGACCCGTGAGCCATCCTGAAGCCTGGCATCGACCATGGGGGAGGATTCGTCAATCCTCCGACCCACAGCCGAAACGATTTTATCGATAATCCTTCTCAAGTGGTTATCATCCTTAAATTGTGCCCCGGTGATTTCAAGCTTACCGAACCTTTCCACATAAATCTGTTTATGGGTGTTGACCAGGATGTCCGAGACCGTGGGGTCCTTCATAAAAGGCTCTATGGGACCCAATCCTAATACTTCATCCTGAATCTCCCCCAATAATATCTCCCTTTCATTATAGTTTAAGGGAACGGGGTTGTTATTTTCGAGGAGTATCCTTTCCACCAGCTTTCTTATTTCCTGCCTGAGAACAGGCTCGTCGAGAGAATCGATCAGTGAGAGGTCGATCAGGTCTAAAAGGCGGTCGTGAATTCTGGTTTTCAAATCATAATATTCTTTCGTAATTAAAAACCTCTGCAGTTTTGCTCCAGCAGGTCCCATCTCTCTAATTTTTAGGGTGTTTGCATTATTCTTTCGAATATTCGCGTCAGCCATTACGATATTTTCCTTTCAAGAACTTTTATATAAAATCTAAATTAAGCGATTTTCTCGACAATGCAAGGAATTTCGGGTCAGGAGACCCGAAACTACCCTCTGTTTGATTTAACCCAACAGGGTAGTGGCAGGTCTCCTGACCTGCCATTGGGAGAGATTCTAAAGTAGGCCGATAGAGAGATTTTGGCCAAATAAATCGCTCAATTTACCTAAAAGTTTCAAATAGCAAACGATTTTTCCCTTTCTCACCCTTTTCCAGAAAAGTTAAGGCCAGCTCTCTTAGATTTTTCGTTATCTCAACGCCATTTGCTACCGACGAAAGTATCTTCCCCTGATTGATGGCAGACATCGTGGTGAGGTAGTCATTGGGAACGAGCCAGGAAATCTTTTGCTTGATGCTTTCTTCGGCATCCTTCAAGGAGATCAGAGATTTTTTATGATAGCGGCTGATGATGATTTTAATTTTTTCTTTCTCAGGGTAACCCAGTCTCTGAAATGTCCAGAGTAGCCTCTTAAGATTGCTCAAACAGGGAAGGCTCAATATGGCCACCAGAAGGACGGTATCCGACATCTCAAGAATTTTAAGAGAAATATCGTCGAGGGATTGACCCCCATCGATCACGATGAAATCGAATACATTCCGCATTAAACTGAGAAGCCTTCCAATAATCTCCGGGGTTGCAACATTAACCCCGTCCAGTCCGGTCGGAGAGGGGAGGACATAAACTCCTGAGTGATGTTTGGACAGGATGCTCATTAAATAGGTTGAATCAAGCCTTGAAATGTTCCTGGCAATCTCTCCCCAGTTGAAAGCAGATTCTACATTTAAAAAAATCGGTATTTCTCCAAACAGGAGGTTCATGTCAATCAATGCCACTGATGGCGAACCTTTCGTTTCAATCAGGCTGGTTGCCAGATTGACAGCAATCGTGGTTGTCCCCACTCCTCCCTTGCTGCCAATGATATTGATAATTTTCCCCCTTTTTTTCTTCACACTGCTTAATTTTAAACTCTCTCCCTGCGCTTTAAATTTTAAGAGGGCTTCCATCACTTCTTCCTTTTTAATTGGTTGCGGAAAGAACTCCTTGGCGCCTGCCCTCAGAGCCTGAATCAGAAGCTCTGGTTCGAGGCGGGAGGAAGTCAGAAAGATCTCCCTGACATTCCCTGAGGTCTGAATGGAATGAATAACTTGAAACTCCTTTGTAAGATCCCCATCTCCTATCTCAAGGATCAACAGGTCACAGGACAGAGAGGCGTCAGATTTTTGAAGGGAAAATCCTTCTATTGCGGAGATAATCCCATTCAAATCTTCCCTTACTTTCTGATTTTTTATATCCAATCTAACCGAAATGGCACTTTCAGGCATAAAACCTCTAACCAAAGATATTAGAATTTTCCCCTCACCCTTCCCCTCTCCCCCAGCCTACCGGCAGGCAGGCAATGAAGAAAGGGAGGGGGTTATGGTGGCGTAAGAATCTAAAATTATTCCACTAAATTCGGAATGGTTCCTTTAGTCCCGTAATTTCCACCACCTCCACGCCCAGGCTCTACATTATTGCATTTAACTTGAGCCAAAATTGTTTTTTCAGGGGCATCCAACACTGCGAGGATGGTGGCTGTAGCAAACCCTACAATTGTTATTTCTTTATTTGGGTTGGAGCAATCAGCCTGGTTGTAAACAGCCACACGGGTTGTCCATGTCGTTGAGACTTCATCAGAATCTAATATTCCATCATTCTTTACTTTCATGGTATCAAAAAGTGCTTTAAAAGCCAGAAAAGTTTGTTCGCTTAAAGTACCTCCACTGAAGTTAAACTCGGTCATGTAAGCAATAGTTTCTGGACTTGAATAAGTTCCGCCTTCCATACCTGCTATTATTTCCCTCATTATTTTATCGTTAACCTTGGGCTCAGTAAAAGCATGCCAGCCTGCACAACCCTCAAGTGTACCGGTAGGATAGAACTTGATTGGCTGGTTGCAGAATTCCTCAGGAGGTTTATTAAACCAATATTTTGAAATCCCCACAGGAACCTGGAGACCTCCAGGACCGGCAGTGAGGTCTCCTGTCAAGGCGGCAACGGCATCGGCTTCAACATTGGTTGTATCTTTTCCAAGAACTTTTGCAAAGAAGTTGCTTATCGGACCTTCAACAGAACCGCTGCTTCTCCTTGCAATTACTCTGACTGCATCAGGTTGATCCAGCCATTGTCCCGTTTTAGGATTTGGCTCCACCTGTTTTGTTTGTGGATTCCAGGTCCCGATGATGACATCGGTGTCATTAATCGTAATATTCTTTTTTCCAGCTTGATTCTTTAAGCCTACATCTTTGGCAATTGCTATGATGTCATCAGCATCGCCTGTTGCGTTATAAGTTTGCTGATCTTCATAGGTCATGTCTTTATAAATTTCCCCAAGATATCTTGTGGCCGCAAGTGAGGCGCCATCGCTGATATTCTGGAGTTCGTTTTTTGTAACGGTTATATGGGCGATGTCAACGGCTAAGGCGGCAAACCCAAGCAACATTACAAGCGCAAGGGCAATGAAAATAACTATTGTACCGTGCTGATTCACCCCGTTAGAAATAATGTCCCGCTGCCCGTCGAGAGCCTCTGGGTCGAACGACTCTGCAGCGGGGTTACATTTCAGAATAATTCCGGGTTCCGCCCCGTAGGGGGTTCCACCCCGGAGGGCGGGGTTTAATGCCCTACTGGAATTTATAACGGGGTTCACCAAACTCTTCAGTAATTGAACGAAATTTTTCATCTTACTCCCTCCTTAATCATTCGAGTTTCATGAGTGTCTGGGCCGCTAAGTTGATGGGTCCCAGAGGGGCTGTCATGAAACTCGGAAGGACCAGGAAATCATACCTATAATTTACGATAACCGTAAGATCAGTGCCAAAGAGAAGTCCGTCTCTTGGTTCTGGGGGAGATATGACGATATCTCCGTCTTCGAGTGTATCGCTGCCAAAAGTAATTAAAAAGTTTTGGCAATAATTCTTAACAACCGTCCTTATTTCGGCATCGGTAACCCTCGGACTTTTAGAAACAATTCCTCGTCTTGCGCCTTCACGACTTGCATTGGTAAGGATGGCTTTATCATAAAGCACAAGGCTGAATTCGATAATTCCCATTAGAATTAAAAGCAGTAACGGCAAAACAATGGCAAATTCGACTAATGCGATTCCTCTCTTGGATTTAAATTTTATTAACACTTTGGATCACCCCTTCTATCCCCCTCACTTCCACCCTCTCCCAAGGGGGGAGAGGGGAAGGGTGAGGGGGTAAAAATCTAAGCGCCTATTTACCTACCCCTATACTCAATGTGAAAGCTGGTGGGGGCGCAGGTTTTTCAAAACCCTTCTCGTATTTCTCTATTGTTTTTTGGGCGGCTCCGCCGTCAAACCCCGTAACTGGTTCGAGGTTTTTCTCGGCTTCGGGGTTCAATATCTGATTGAACTTCGAAAGCTTGAAGGAAGTGCCGTAATCCATTTCGAGCCTTGTGGGGATATTTGCACAGCCTGCCGAAATTAAAAAGATAGCTACCAATCCGATTAAGATATGAGATTTTCTTGTCATTTGTCCCTCCTGCTGGAGCAGCATAGCGCAAAGAGCATAGCGCATAGCGTAACCATTTCTCCAATAATTGAATTGCTAATTTTGATGGGATCGAAAAAAGTCGTCATTCCCGTGAAACTTGTCCTCGACAACGATCGGGGAACGGGAATCCAGAGAAATCTAACTACATGAAAACACTGGATTCCTGCTTGCGCAGGAATGACAGAAAATCGCCTTTTCAGACTTTTTATGAGACCATCAATTTTGCATTGCTAATTGACCATTTTGCATTGATTACTATTTCGGTACGATATGACCGAAATTTCCTTCAAGCCCGTGTCCCTTCGCTTTTTTAGAGGCACCTGGTTTCCTGGTTTTTTCCCTTCCCTCTATATTGCCGAGCAGGTAGAACTCGAAATCATCCGGTTCGATAAACTGGTCGGTCGGAAGGGTCTGCTTTGCCATATCAAGAGGTTTTACCAAATGGGGGGTAACAATAATGACCAGCTCGGTCTCGTTCTTCTGAAAAGAGCTGCTTCGAAAAATGGCGCCAAGAACCGGAATATCACCTAAGAGGGGAAACTTTGAGATCACTTCCCGTACTTCGTCTTTTAATAAGCCTGCAATGGCAAAGCTCTGTCCATCACCAAGTTCAATTGTGGTGGAGGCGCGTCTTGTTGTTAAAGATGGCACCACAAATCCAGCTATTGTGAGCGCCCTTGAGAAGTCGAGCTCCGAGACCTCCGGAGCTACGTGCATATTTATTTTCCTGTTGCTTAATACTGTAGGCGTGAAATTCAGTCCCACCCCGAAAGGTTTATACTGTATGGTAACCCTTCCATCTTGATCAGGCACAGGAATAGGAAATTCTCCTCCAGCAAGAAAATTTCCGGTCTTTCCGCTTAATGTAATGAGGGTAGGCTCAGCCAGAATTTTTAGCAGGCCGTTTTCCTTCATAGCATCGATAAATACAGTCCAGGTAGTATCATTACTCATGAAACGGAGAATTGCATTGATCGACTGTGTAACCTCAATTGGGTTTGCCGGAAATCCCGCACTGGGTATGGATGTAAGATTTTCGAGAAGAGAGAGTCCAAAGTGAGAGGCATCTTTGCTAAGATATGCAAAATTGAACCCCAGCCTTTTCAAAAGGCTTCGGGACATCTCGGCAACCCGGACTTCAAGCATCACCTGGTGAACCCCTGCAACCTCCAATAAATTAATAACCTTTTTGGGGAAATGCGACTCAGCCAGAGCCAGCACCTGGGAAAGGTTGGACATACTCGAGACAGTCCCCGAAAGGGTAATGTGATCATGGGTAGCGGTTACCTTGATATCTTTTTCTTCTGGGAGGATTTTATGAAGCGTTTCTTTCAACCGGGAAACGCCACGAGAAACCTCCAGATCTAATTGAGGAGAAACTTTCAATAAATTAACTACCTTTTTAGGGAAATAAGATTCAGCAATGGCAAGAATATGAGAAAGGTTGGACTCATTTGAGACAGTTCCCGAAAGGGTAATATGATCAAGAGTAGCCGTTACCCTGATATCCTTTTCTTCGGGCAGGATTTTTTGAAGCATTTCTTTTAATCGAGAGACATCAGGAGAAACCTCAATTTTCAATAGATTCACAACCTTCTTAGGAAAATAAGATTCGGCCAGGCCCAGAACCTGATCCCGTTTGGATGAGCTTGAGACGATCCCCGAAAGGGTGATATTGTCATGGGTGGCCATGACCCCGATATCCTTTTCTTCGGGCAGAATCTTCGCAATCATCTCCTTGAGGCGGGAGATATCTGGCGAAACCTCCAGATCCAATATTGCGGAAACTTTGTTGTCCAATCCCCACAAAGTGAGATTGGTCACTCCAGGGGCTTTTCCAATGAGAGAAATCTGCCAGGCTGTTAACACCAATGCATCTGCGATTTCAGGGGCGCCCAATGAGACACGCTTGACCGGCTCCGTGCTTCGAATAATGACTGATTTCCCAATGACGAGACTCAGTTTCTGTGGCGAGGTGGTCTCAAGCGTGATACGGGCTGGAACCTCTCCCCAGCACTGATCAGGGATGAAGCAGAAAGCAGAAAGCAGAAAGAAGAAACTCGATAGCAGAGATAAGAAAACAACAGGGACTTTTTGACTCGGCATCCACCTACCCATAGGTCTATTCCCTCCCTTCGACTTTGACTTCACTGACCTTGTCTCCTTTTATCAATTGAACGTCAGGAGCCGAAACTTGCAATAGATTCACAACCTTCTTAGGAAAATAAGATTCGGCCAGGCCCAGAACCTGATCACGTTTGGACGAGCTTGAGACGGTCCCCGAAAGGGTGATATTATCATGGGTGGCATCTATCTTTATATCCTTTTCTTCAGGCAGGATTTTTTGAAGCATTTCTTTTAATCGAGAGACATCAGGAGATACCTCCAGATCCAATATTGCGGAAACTTTGTTGTCCAATCCCCACAAAGTGAGAT
>JASEIE010000008.1:0-3083 GCA_030024065.1 Thermodesulfobacteriota bacterium | reverse complement strand
ATTCCCTCCCTTCGACTTTGACTTCACTGACCTTGTCTCCTTTTATCAATTGAACGACGAACATCGGTGGTTTTTCCGGAACTGCTGGCCTCGGTCTTACCACTTTTCCAACCCCTGCCTTTGCAGGCGTCACCGTGCCACTGCCCACATAGGACATTAGCAATTGCGGAACCGTCATTCCTTTTGTTAAGACGTCTTCTGTATCGCTGAAATTCCTGAGGGCCAACTGGAGTTTTCCTTCGGTGGCTGCCAGGGCCAGCTTCTCCGCCTCTTCCGGAGTGACCTCCAATGTAATCACATCCACAGGTGTGGCCTTCTCTTCCTTACCCTTCCTTTCTATTTCTTGGCCGATAGCTAAAACGAGTATATTTTGGAGGACGATCTTGGTGATAGGATCAGCCTGCCCGGCTCCTGTTCTGGGTGTGGTGGTGACCAGGACATCGACGTGGTTGCCAGGATAGATAAAACCGGCCACGCCTATCACCTTATCCACCTTGACGGCTACAGCCCGTTTTTTCGGACTGACCACTGCGGCCACTCCGCCGGTCTTAATCGTAGTCGGAGCCAGTTTCGACTCAAAAATAGGTTCAGTAGTTTTCACAGGGGAAACCAGAACTCTTCCCACTAAAGATGCAGGATCGGAGAAATGACCTGTTGGGAGGCTGTTCTTAAGAAAGGGTTTCATTTCTATTACTTCTTTTGTAAGCACTGTTCCCCAGTTCATATCGACCTTGGCGACCGCTATGGATTGGGTTTCCAGGGTGACATCTTTTACTTTCGCCTTCCTTTGTAAATAGTTATAAATCAAAACACTGGTGACAAAAGCAATGATGATGGCTATTCCAAGAATTATAAAAGGTCGATATCTTCCCATTTCAAGCCTCCATTTCTAATTTAAAGAAGGATTCAAGGATTCCAGGGTTCAAGGGTTCAAGCGCCTTTCCGTAAAGATTTAATCAGACCCATGAGCATCCTTTCAATTTCTCCTACATCCTTTTGAAGCTCCTGAAAATTTTCAGTTTGAATGTAGCCCAAATCACCAGATAGTAGAATTTGAGTCTCCAATTCACAAATAGAGCCGTAAGCTATATACAATGCTTGAATGTATTCTCCCGTTGTCTTCCTCCCATATCCTTCAGCTATATTAGAAGGAACTGATACAGCCGCCCTTCTTATCTGTGACGTTAGTCCATATCTTTCTTCTTTTGGAAAAGACTTTGTCGCTTTATAGATCCTCAAGCAAAGTTGATACGCTTTTTGCCAAACCTTTAACTCCTTGTAGTTTTTAAGCATTTCACTTGGCCCCTTGAACCCTTGACTCCTTGAACCCTTATCTTTAAGTTCCCCAAATAACAATCGAAATTATTGTTCCTAATGCTATGGCTACCCCATAGCATAATTTTGGTTTTTGTTCTCTTTTAGATGGCGGAATGTAAATAAACTTATTAGTAAAAATAAATGTCTTTAATATTGCCCAGTATCTTTTTAACGCTTCTTTTAAATAACCATGAAAAGCAAGAAGACCTATCGCATAAATCCCCCCCACGATTGAAGTAGCGAGAAAGGCTATGAAGACACCCTTCGGCCCTAATAACGCACCAACTGCCCCCATCAGTTTTACATCGCCTGCCCCCGTTCCTCCAATAATATACAGTAAGAAAAGCAGGGCTATTCCAAGAAGCAAACCTGTTATTGAAAAAAATAGGCCACTTAAGCCACCACTCAAAAGATGACAGACGAGTCCAATGAACATAGCAGGAAAGGTAAGATAATTTGGTAACTTCTTATGCTTTATGTCTGTATACACGGCTATGATAAGTATAATTATGAGAAATGGAATGATAAAGGTATTTATATTTTTCCTCCCTTTTAAAATTGGGGAGGGATTAGGAAATTCCTACCCCTCCCCACTCATGCATCGGCACATTAAGGCCCTTTCCTTAAGTAAGGAGGTTTGTAACTCTGGAGAATACTTCTTGTACTTTGTTACTCAATGCTGTAACTACAGTTATAAGCGCCGTAACAATGAACGCAAGCAGCACAGCATACTCAACAGAGCTTATGCCTTCTTCGTCCTTTAAGAACTTCATCAGTTTTTCCATTCGTCTTCACCTCCTTTCTTCGTGGGATAATTGGTTTCAAGATTACCTACCACCTCCTTTCTGAAGATTTCTTAAAGAAATCTTTGATTACAGTGATTAAAATTAAGATTACACCGATTAAAACCTAAGATTTCTTAAGGTAAAGAAATCTTATGCCATGAACATGAGGCCAGCCTGGAAAGCGTCGGGTTTCTCCTCCTCTTTCCACCGCACCTCGGCAAGTAAAGGGACATTAACATCGACCCTGCATACAGGAAGCAGGACCTTGAGGATAACTCCTTTCCCGAGATTCGGGTTTGAAGTTCTGATCCTCATACCGCCATTACTCAAATCCACGACACCACCTTCGATCGGAGCCTCATCCGGAGGCCGTGAAAGGTCGCCCATCGCCATATATCTGATGGGGTGTTTATAAGTAAAACGTTGACTCATTCTTCTTTCTTTTCTTGCAGCCGCATTCACTTAAGACCTACCTTTCAATACTGCCTTACCACTCTTTTCAGAATTGGGTTTTAGGGATAAACTTCTACATAAAATAGAGTTTCATGTAAATACCCGAAAAAGGATACCCGAAAAGGAATAACCCCTGAAGAAGCTACCCGAAAGGATAAAAAAAACCAGCAATTCTCGGTGAAAATAAATCGGATGGGAGACCTTGCTTCTGAGGGATAAAGCAATTTATTTTTCGCAAAGTAGGTTTTTGAGCATCAATTTTATAATATTAACGTAACTTATTGAATTTATTGAATAAAAATTAATTCTAGACATTTAATACTAGTTCCGCGTCTTAAAAGTTTTGTCACTGATACTGGCAACATAAAATTGTGATTTCAGGCTTGACAATTAACCCACTTTACATTAGAGTTCTTTATGAATGTGCCATTAATGCATGATATGCAGACAAAGAACTCGTTCATAGTGGGTGAGATACTATGCAAAAGATGCCATTGATAGATTGCCGGAGTCTCATTTTTTCTCCTC
>JASEIE010000089.1 GCA_030024065.1 Thermodesulfobacteriota bacterium | reverse complement strand
CAGATGAAGAACCATCGAGCCTATCTCTCACACCGGAAACGGAAACTGGCCATGGCCGAGAGGACATCATATGTATCGTTGTAGGGATACTACACCATATAAGGATAAATTGGTAAAGATGAGGGAGATGTTAACAAAACCTGGGGTGGCCGTAGGTGTTGGAGCGGGAGATGCCCTTTGTGCAAAATTGATCGAACAGGCAGGGTTTGATTTTATCTGGTCAAGCAGTTTATGTATTTCCGCCTCCTTTGCTGTTCCCGATGCCAACCTGATTTCGATGAGCCAGTACTGTGAAGCTGCACGCAGCATGAATGAGGTTGTCTCCATCCCCATCATTGCAGACTGCGATACGGGGTATGGCAACGCAAACAATGTCATCTATGCAGTGAAGAAATTTGAAGAAGCCGGTATCGCAGGGATGTCGATCGAAGATAAGAAATTCCCTAAGGACAATAGTTTGCTGGAGGGTGGCCGACAAGATTTAGCTCCAATCGAAGAGTTTGTGGGAAAAATAAAGGCAGCCAAAGACCATCAGAAAAATAGGGAATTTATCGTCATTGCCCGGGTGGAGGCTCTTATCGCCGGCTGGGGACAACAGGAGGCGATGAAACGGGCTCTTCGTTATGTGGAGGCCGGAGCTGATTGTATTCTTATCCATTCCAAATCGAGTAACCCTGACGAGATTCTCGAGTTTGTGCGAAATTGGGATAGTTCAGTACCCTTGGTTTTAGTTCCCACGAACTATCCTTCCCTCACGCGTCAGGCTGTCGAAACTTTGGGAAAAGTCAAACTGTACATTTATGCAAATCAGCCCATGAGAGCTGCCGTCAAAGCCCAACAGGAACTGTTGAAGGAGATAAAGAGATCCGGGGGAATCCATACCATCGATAAAATGATGGTCCCTGTTAACAGAATCTTCGATCTTCAAGGAGTGCCAAAGATGAAAGAAGACGAAGAAAAGTATCTAATCGGATAAAAGGATCTAAGGGAGATTTTGAGTGGAAATAAAGAGGATTGGATTCATTGGATTTGGAGAGGTCGGCAGGGCCTTTTCTAAGGAGATGAAGACCCAAGGCGCAGAGGTTTACTACTACGATATTGTGAATAAGAAACCGGAGAAATGGATTACGTTTCTTCCTCTCAATGAGCTTATTCAGACATGCGATATTATCTTATCTACAGTCGTATCCCATGTAGCCATAGAGGTAGCACAGGAGGCTGCAAAATTTTTGAACTTCGAAAAAACCTACTCCGACATGAACTCAACTTCACCAACCGTCAAGAAAAAAATCGCACGAATTATCGAAGAATCGAATGCGAATTTCATTGAAGGCGCAGTTCTGAGTGCGGTTGGGGAAACCGGTTCAAAAGCGTCCATTCTCGTCTCAGGTAAGAAGGCCGAAGAATTTTCCCGATGGATGAACCGTTTGGGGCTGATTAATCTGAAATATTTTTCGCCGCAAATTGGTGATTCTTCCATGGTGAAGATGATCCGAAGCATCTTTTCAAAAGGGGTTGAATGCCTTCTTTTGGAAATGCTGATTGCAGGAAGGCGTGCAGGTATTGAGGATTACCTTTGGAAGGATATCGTGGATTTGATGAGAGAAAATTCATTTGAAAGGGTGGCTGAAAACTGGATTAAAACCCATCCACTGGCCTGTGAAAGGCGATACCATGAGGTGGTCCAGGCGATTGAGACATTGGAGGAGATCGGTATTGACCCGGTCATGACTCGGAGCACCCTGAATTTCTTCCAAAGGTCTATGATAATGGGGTTGAGAAAAAAATTTGAGACAAAGCCTGAGAATTTCTGGAGCGTGCCAAATTTCATAGAGGAAAAATTAAGGGAGGTGAGGGGGGAGTTCCCCGAGTTTCAAAAAACACTATAAAATTGAAAGGAGGAAGGAAGATGAAATACTTAAAATTATTGGTCGGTTTGTTAGTAGTACTGGCGATCACGTTGGGGATTCAAACTGGTGTTTTTGCCAAAACTGATTTGGAGAAAGCAGCCATTAAAGAGGGGAAGGTGGGTTGGTATGGCGCTTGGCCAAAACCACTGATGGACACGGTTGCAAAGGCCTTTAGGGTACATTATCCGGAAATCGCTGTGATGATATTTCGTTCAGGAACAGGGGTGGTCGCGGCAAAGCTCTCGGCGGAAAAGGAAGCGGGTAAGGTTCTTTGCGATGTCCTTACGGTCAGTGATTTGTCCGTTTATAGGGACTTCAAAAAGAAAGGTTTCCTCGAGAAATATACGCCTGAAGAATATCAGAAATTTGACGAAAAGCTCCGGGATCCTGACGGTTATTGGGTCACCCCGAGAAGTTATACCGTTGGCATCTGGTATAATGTAGAAGGATTAAAAAAGGCAGGGCTGGATCCCCCAACGTCATGGCGTTCCTTGACAGACCCTAAATACAAGAAAAGGATTGTTCTTGGTTCACCTTTCTACTCAGCAACTTCCCTAATTACCGTGGGGCAGTTTCTGAATGTTCCGGGGTGGGGCTGGGACTATTGGAAAAAAGTATTAGCGAATGATCCCCTACTTATTAGAGATACGCCCGATATCGCAAGAACTGTCGCCGCTGGAGAAAGAGAGATTGGTCCCTGCATTTGGGCTTATATCTCAATGTTTCCGCTTTACCCCAAAGGTACGGTCAAGGTGGTTGTTCCAGAGGAAGGTCTCATCGTCGTTCAGTCTTCGAGTTCATTAGTCAAAGGCGGACCGAACCCGAATGCAGGAAAACTTTTTCAGAAATTCCTAATGTCAGCAGAATTGGGTAAGATCATCTCTGATGAATTTTATTATTCTGGAAGAGTAGATGTTGCCTCTCCGCCAGGGATGCCGATTTTAGGCGAACTTAAATTACTTACCCCTGATGATGCCTGGTTAGAGGAGAACAAAAGGGATATTCATAAAATGTGGACAACATTGTCAGGGGAAAAGGAGAAAAAATAGAGACAGAGACGTATTGGAGGAGAGAGGAAAGTTACATTCTCTCTCCTCCCCTCTTATCTAATTTGAGGTAGGATTTATAACAATGGAAGGCAAAACCTATTATATAAGGTTTACTCTTTGGGACCGAATAAAGGCCTATCTATTCAATATAAGAACCGAACACATCATGGTTGGAATTGCCGCCTTATTTATACTGATCTTTATTGTCTATCCCTATGGGATCATGCTTCAAAAAAGTATGCTTTCGAGAACAGGGAGTTTCACTTTTGAAAATATTCACAGGGCAATTGAATTCAGGGGTGTCCTTGTTATGCCTTTGGTCAATTCATTGAGCATATCTGCCTGGACTACACTGATTTGCTTAATCATCGCTCTGCCTTTTGGGTATCTGGTGGCAAAAACCGACCTTCCGTTCAAGAAATTAATCAGCATCGGGCTAATCGTTCCCTATATTCTTCCGTCCTATGCTCTATGTATGTCTTGGGTTTTACTCCTTTCCAGAAATGGTATCTTGGAATATTTTTTGGGGATAGAACTTGATCTTAATGTCTATGGATATTGGCCCGTAGTGTTGATCCAAGCAATTCACATCTACCCCTTTGCCTTCATTCTCATTACCAATGCCTTTGCACAGTTTAATCAAGAATTTTTCGATGCCGGAAGAATTCTTGGGGGTAGAAAATTCTATATTCTAAGGCGACTCACCATTCCTTTACTGGCGCCCGCTATATTGGGCAGTACAATCTTAGTATTCGCTTACGCAATGGCCGAATTTGCTCCAGCAATGCTTTTGGGAGGACCAGCAGGAGTTTACGTCCTGACGACCCAAATTTGGTCTTTCACTACTGTTTTCCCCACAGACCTTAGTTTGGCAGCGATTTTAGCTATTACTTTAGTAGTATGTACACTCGTGATATTGACCCTCAATCAAACTTACCTCAGTCGGAGAAGATTTACTACCGTGACGGGGAAAGCAAGCAGAATTGAGATTATACCTTTGGGGAGATGGAAAAATGTAGCCCTTTTAATTTCTTTTGCTTTCTTGTTTGTGGTGATTATCGTTCCACTGGTTACCCTTCTTTTCGGGGCTACTATAGATATTTGGGGAAAGGGATACACCTTGGCTAATTCAACGTTGAGGCATTTAAAAGGAGTGCTATTTGAAGATGAAACTTATCGAAGGAGTATCGTGAACGTAATCTCACTCGGAGTTTGGGGAGGGGTATGTGCCGTTATCCTTGGTATACTCATTTCTTATTTTATTATTAGGGGAGGCCAAGTAAGCTCAAAGGCCCTTAATTTAACTGCTTTTATTCCTTTTGTCATTCCCGGGATAGTGATCGGACTTGGGCTCATTTTGGCATTTTCCAGGCCTCCATTTTCTTTGTATGGGACACTTTGGATTCTTTTGGTGGGCTATGTAGTAAGATTTTTGCCCATTGTAACCAGTTCAGGAACAGCCGCATTCAGACAGATAGAAGAAGAATTGGAGCAGGCTGCACGGATTTTTGGTGCTACCTGGATCAAAACTCAGATAAAGATTTTATTACCTATTCTCAAGAATACGCTAATTGGGGCTTGGTTGTTAGTATTTGTTTCGGTGATGAAGGAAGTGAGCATGACATCGATCGTTTGGTCTCCTGGGACCGAAGTGGCTCCGGTAATGGCTCTAATTCAATTTTCAGATGGACATTTTTCCGAAGCCGTATCTCTTTCTTTCATATTGGTAATCATTGTCATCATCGGTACTTGGCTCGCTGTCAGACTTGGAGCCGTTAAGTTCGTCGAACTATAGGAAAGGTGTATACTATGCCAGAAGTCGTACTATCCAATCTGTGTAAAAAGTTTGGGAAAGTAGCTGCTGTAGACCATATTAATCTGACGGTCAGAGACAAGGAATTTCTGACTCTTTTAGGACCTAGTGGTTGCGGAAAGACGACAACACTCCGAATGATCGCGGGATTCTTTAAGCCTGATTCAGGGGAGATCCGGGTCGGAGATCGAATTATAAGTTCTGCCCAAAGAGGCCTCAATATTGTCCCGGAGAAGAGGAAAATGTCCATGGTATTCCAGAGTTATGCATTGTGGCCCCATATGAACGTCTTAGAGAATGTTATGTTCGGTTTAAGGGCAAGGAAGGTTCCCGTCGGCAAAGCCAAGGAAAGGACGATCCAATCCCTTGATTTAGTTAAATTAGGTCACCTGACAGATCGATTTCCCCACCAACTCTCAGGGGGACAGCAGCAAAGGGTCGCCTTTGCCCGGGCCATCGCCACTGAACCCGATGTGCTCCTTTTGGACGAACCCTTAAGTAATTTGGATGCGAAATTAAGAGAATCCATGCGCTTTGAACTTAGGCAGCTTCACGACAAATTGAATATCACCACTATTTATGTAACCCATGACCAAGCAGAGGCTATCATACTATCGGACAAAATTTGCCTTATGTATGAAGGCAGGATATTGCAATCCTGTCCTCCAAAGGAGATTTACGATAAGCCCAATTGTTGCACAGTAGCAGATTTCATCGGCATAACAAATCTCTTGCCAGCAACGATCGTGTGTGATTCCGACAGGAATAAAGGAGTTCTCATTCGAAGTGGAGATATAATTTATTTACATGAACCCATCGATCTTCCTGATAAGAAAGAGGTTACCATTTCTATCAGACCTGAAAACATCCGAATTTATACGAATTACCTTAAAAAGAATAATATGTTGAAGGGAAAAGTGATATCCAAAACATTTATGGGTAATTACATAGATTACCTGGTAGCAGTAGAGGAGGAGATCATTCGCATACATGATTTTAATACCGATACTTTTTGTGCGGAAAAAGAGGAGGTTTATTTGTGTATTAACCCTGATAAAGTGGTTATTATTTCAGAAAAGATGGAAATAAAAAAGACACGAAGTAGTTTATTAGAATAGAGCTCAATGGACATCTTGATAACAATTGAAGAATTATTTG
Source organism: Thermodesulfobacteriota bacterium (assembly GCA_030024065.1). The sequence continues at coordinate 6,273 of JASEIE010000089.1, read as the reverse complement.
ATTTGGCCAAAAAGATATTCACTCCCAATTAAGAAAAAAACAGTTCCCGTTGGGAAGGTTTTTGGCGATGAACTATTCGAACTTCACTATAGGGTAGTATTGTAGAAAAATGTAATCATGAAGTTCATGTGTTGGCATAATGAGCAAAGGGTTTGGCAATTTTTAAACTATTGAAAGAATTTATTGGACAACCGATAATTGGGGGAGTAGTGTCTATCAAACAGGATATCATAGAAGAAGCAGGATATTATTTACACTGGAGAGCCGCAACGAAAATGCCTGAGGATGCCAAAAAGTCATTAAGGGACATTTTCCAGAGAGAGACTAAGAAACTTCCTAAATATGTCCTGGGTAAAATAATCGAAAACTTTGAGAAGGCGGAAAGCCAAAAATTGTCTATTTGTTCAGACCCGGGTATTCCTCGATTTTATGTTAAAGTTGGAAATAAAGCTTCAATCCGCGGTGGATTTGTAGCTTTGGAAGAAGCTCTTAGAAGGGCTACAGCGAGGGCTACTAAAGACATTCCTTTGAGATCAAATGCGGTGCATCCCTTGACCCACGAAAACCCTGCCACAAATCTCGGGATTTTTGCTCCAGATGTCTTTTATAGCTTTGAGCCCATGGTAGATTGGATTGAGATAACCGTCTCCCACAAGGGTGGTTTTTATGGAAGTGATTACAGGTGGCTTCTACCTGGGGACGGAATAGATGGAATGAAGAGGTTCTTCTTAGACGTCATCAGCGTGAATGGTCATCGAGGGTATGCCTGTCCACCCTCTTTAGTAGGCATCGGGATTGGGGGAAATAAGGACGTATCATTCAGACTGGGGAGGGAAGCTGTCTCACTTCGGACGGTAGGAGATCGGCATCCAGACCCTTATGTTGCCGACTTAGAGGAAGAATTAAAAGAATTAGCCAATTCCACCATGTTCGGTGCAATGGGGCTATGGGGAGATGTTACGGTTATGGATGTTCATATAGAGATTGCCTATGGACATACGGGTGGGCCGCCGATGTCTATTCATCAGCACTGCAATGCCGTAAGGAGGGCGTCAGCCAGAATTTACCCGACAAATAAGGTTGAATATAAAGATAGTCCAGACTGGTTTACCCCTTATTATAGAAGAAAAACTATAGCTCAAGAGGCTTAGGAATGAAAATAGAATCCTTAGATGATTTGGAACTTAGAGAAGTACGACTAAATATACCCTTGTCCGAAGAAAGCATAAAGGATCTTAGAGTGGGTGATATCGTCTACCTCAGTGGAGGCATCTTTACAGGGAGGTCTCTATGGTGCATCCATGTGATTGACAAAGGGAATCCTCCCCCCGTAGACATTACTAATAAGTATAACGTGATGATGCATAGTTCTCCTGCAGGAGCTGAAGTGCGACCGAATGAATATAGGGTCTCAGGCATCACCTGTACATCTGGTTTTAGATTTTCTCCCTGGATTCCGAAGCTGCTTGAAAAATATCGTTTGCGGGCGATAATTGGAAAGGCAGGTATGCATGAAGATTTTTACCAATACTTCAAAAAATATAACGCAGTTTATCTCACATCGGTTGGATATGGAATCGGTGCTCTTTATAGCGAGGGGTTAAGAAGGGTCAAAGAAGTATATTGGAAAGAGGAACTGGGCATTGCAGAAGCTATGTGGATTCTGGAGGTGGAGAACTTCGGCCCATTTTTCGTCGCCTTTGATACTCAAGGCAACCACCTATGGTCTCTCGCTAATGAAAGAATCAACATGGAGCTATCTAAACTCTACAGCGATAAAAAGATTTATTTATTAAAGAGATTAGGTGAGATTACCTCCCCTGAACAAGAGCCTCTTTAAGTAACCTTCCTTTATTCAGCTTTAGATCAAAAGGGACTATAATGTGTAAAAAGAGGGAATTCTTCTTAAAAAGCCTATTAAAGTAAACTTGCAACCTGCAGGCGGTACACTTACGTGGGATGCTTGCCTCCGCATGTGGGGTATTTAAGCTTACCTTGTCAAGTGGGATATCCCCTTGACCCCCAATATAAGGTCCCCCGACTACAAGGTGGGGCTTACAACTTTAGTCAAAAAAGATATTAGTCGATTGAATAGAAATTTTCAATAAAAATCATAATGCTGTTGAAAATCCAAAGTAGATCTATCTCTTTGAATAAGGCGAGGGTACTAATAAAAAACTCTTCGGTGGAAAAGGGGCAGGCCTGGCCGAAATGACCCATATGGGCCTTCCTGTCCCACCCGGATTTATTGTCACTACCAAGGCCTGTATCCAGTAACTATGAGAACAAAAAAAAGACTTCCCAAAGGTCTGGTGGAAGAAGTCCAGGCCAACCTAAAAAAGGTTGAGGAAAAAAACTGGCAAAGTATTTGGAAATCCCCAGAACCCTCTTTTCTGTCCGATCGGGCGCAGTCCTCTCTATGTCAGGAATAATGGATACCATCCTCAATCTGGGTCTCAATGACGAGACCATTGAAGGATTGATTAAGATCACCTCGGATGGGCGGTTTGCCTACGACGCCTACCGGCGTTTCATTCAACTCTTTGGGAAAATCGCGCTGGGCGTGGACGAAAAGGAATTCGACCATATTCTTAATAAAACAAAAGAAAGGGTTGGAGCCATTTATGATACAGATCTTGACGCAGATAGTCTCAAGGATATCTCTGAACAATATCTTGGATCCTTGATCGGGTTTCTCCTGTGCTTTGTTCTGATCCTTTTTAATAAAAAAGGGATGAGATAATTTCTCTCACCCCTTTTCTCTCCCTAAGCTAAGAATACATCCCTAAAGCGTCTCAAAAAAAGACTTCTTCAGATACTTAAAGGATTGAACAAATCTATCAAAGACCTCAAAGGCCGAAGGATCATAAGTCCCATCCATAGGCCTCCACTGGGTGATATAGAAGGCCACGACACGCTCTCCTCGCTTTGTAAAAATCACCTTGGACTTCGCCTTCTCCTTCTTCACCGGATCCTTCCCCTCAACCATCACTGACAAACCCTCTCTTCCAAGGAACTCAACCTTCTTCTTTTCCAGAATCTCAAACTTCAAAACAGCATTCCAGAGAAACCGTTTGAAAAACTCCTTCTGCCGATTCTCAAACGTTGTGGAATATCCGAAAGGCTCCTCATCATAGGCAAAGACCGATTGGGACGGAAAAGGACCCGGATCCCTCTTCATAAAACCAAAGGCAAACTCCCCTGAACTCTCACCCTCCGGCCAAAACAAGTTCCAACCCTGAGGCAGTAACGTGAACTCATACTCTCCCCCATAAATCAACGTCCCCCGCGAAGTTACCTCATAGGGTTTTTTAGCCCTTTCCATGGTGGCGCACCCGGAAAGAAAAAACAGAAGAATGGAAAAAGACCATAGAATCAAGATCCCTTTTCTTTTCATGGCTTTCCTCCTTCCTGGTTCAGTTTTTTGAGAAAGAGGAGAATATCCTTGTAGTCAGGTGATCCGTCTTTAACATAACGGATGATACCGCTTTTATCGATGACGACCGTCCGTCTCCCGAATACAGGATAGCCCTTGATCTCAGGTGAAGGCTGGACACCGAATGAGGCGCCCAGAAAACCGGTGATATTCGAAAGGAGAGGAAAGGTTAAATCCAGGCTTTTCGCCCAGTATTTCAATATGGCCACATCATCCACACTGACGCCCAGGACCCGGGCGTTGAAGCGCTCATAGAGGGAGAGATTCCTCTGATGGCCCTCCATCTCGCCCGTTCAGAGAGGGGTGAAGGCAGCCGGGAAGAAGGTGATAATCAAATAGTGTTTTCCATAATACTCATCGGCATAATTGATCACCCGATCATAGGTGGAGGGAAGAGTAAAATTGAGTGTTTCCTTCCCAACCCATTCCACTTTTTTCTTCGCTTCTGCATTGGAAAGAAGAAAGAGGAATAGTAAGAGGGAAATCAAAAAGAACCGCTTGTAAAAACTCTTCCTTTTCATAAGGGCCTCCTTTCTGTTAGTAATTAAGAATAAGTGATTTATTTCGGTTTTGGAAACTTGAATCACTAAAAATCCCTTGCCCGATTGATGTTGGAATGTTATATTAAAATAGGGGTTGAGAAATGATTGCTTACGATCTTATCTGCTCAAATGGCCATCTCTTTGAGTGCTGGTTTAAGGACAGCGCTTCCTATGAGGAGCAGAATGAAGCCGGCATCATCAACTGTCCCATCTGTAATGATGCTCAGGTGGTCAGAGCCTTTTCTCCCTTCATGATTAAAAAGGGGAACGGAGAGAGAAAGAAGGGAGAGGGGGCTGCTCACCAGGCGTTTCGGTTGATTCAGGAATACCTGGACAGGCATTTCGAAGATGTGGGGGCCGATTTTGCCAAAGAGGCCCTCAAAATCCATTACGGAGAGACAGAGAAGAGAAACATCCGGGGAACCGCCACGACAGAGGAGGAAGTGACCCTGAAGGAGGAAGGGGTCCAATTCGTCAAAGTCCCGATCATAAAACGCCTGCTTAACTAATCCCCATCACTCACTCCCTCTCCCCACTGTTGCAGGTTTCAAGTGGCAAGTTTCAAAATTCAAGTTACAAGTTTTGTATTGCATATTCCGCATTTCGCACTCCGAAATCCGCACTCCGAAATCCGAATTACACTGGTTTAGGGTTTCAGGTTCAATTTCACCTCCCGGAATTTGTCCTCTCTAAAAAGTTGGATTGGAACAGAGCTTCCCGCCATGACCGCATCGAGGACTTCTTCAAATTCCTGAAGACTTCCTACCTCCTTGAGATTCACCTTTGTGATGATGTCCCCTGCTTTAATTCCAGAAATTTCTGAGACACTCCCGGGAAGGACTTCTGCCACCAATACGCCCTTCTGCCCTTTAAAGTTGAAGTGTGAGGCCAGAGAAGGAGTGAGCTCCTGAATCCGAATTCCATGCCGCTCTCCGAAGCCGTCTTTTTGGGCGAGGGCAATCCCCTGGTCATCCACAATCTTGGCTGAGACAAGGATCGGGACTCTAGATTTCAGTGCGATGATAATCGCATCGCTCGGCCGGGCGTCAACTTCAATCAGCTCCTTATTCAAGATGAGAAAGAGGGTGGCAAAATAGGTGTTATCCTTCAGGCTGACGATTTTAACCTCTTTCACCTTCACCTCGGTCTGTGCCAGAATGGAATGGAGGAGGTCATGCGTCATCGGCCTGGGAGAGGAGATACTTCTCAATTCTTTATCAATGGCATTGGCCTCCAGCAGACCAATCCAGATGGGGAGGGCCTTTTTCCCATCCTTGTCGCTGAGGATGACGACCGGGCTTTGACCAATGACATCGATCCTCACCCCCTTGACCTCCATTTCAATGAAGGCAGGAGTTTTTTCCTTACTGAGGGTGATCAGCCCCAGAGAGACGAGCAATAGGGCTGCCAGGCCGATCATGACAAATTTTTTCATAGCTCTCTCCTTTTGTGAGATAGGGACCTCTTTCTCAATATGGCCATCAGGCCGATGATGATCTTCTGGCCGTCCCGTTTGGTTAGGGGGGCAGGTCTTTTGATGATGCGCCGGCAGAAGGCATGGTAATGTCCTTCCTCCCAATCCAATTCTTCCAGGAGGTAAGAGATAAAGTCCTTCTGGCCCGAGGTGATCGATTCCAGGCCCTGGGGGCTGCCGGCAGGAATGAGCCGGCCCTTTGGCACGGGATGGTACAGGTGGGGGAGAAGGCCCTTAAATCCCATCTCCTGAAAACGTTTCATCACCCTTTCAAAACCCTCACTGGTCAACTGCGTCGAACTCTCCACGCCTGCCACCCCTTTCAGAATCTGGCGATAAGAGTCCTCATCGAGGTGGAGGTTCTCTTTTGCAATATGGACAACCGCCTTCTTCTTCCGCCCGATAGCCACACTGTTATTATAACCCAGATCAGGAAAAAAAGGGAAATTTGCTAAAATTAGGGACACTTCCCTATTTTTCTTGACAATTGGTCTCTTCTCTAATACTTTCATCTCATGCCTAGAATAGCAAGAGTTTGTGCTATCAATTATCCCCATCATATCACCCAGCGTGGGAATAATAGAGAAACCGTCTTTTTCGATGATGAAGATAGAAAATTTTATTTAAGGATCCTTAGCAAATATAGCGATGAATGGGATTTTGAGATATGGGCTTACTGTTTAATGACCAATCATGTTCATATTCTTGCAGTACCAAGAAAAGAAGAATCTCTTGCAAAAGGGATAGGTATTACGAACTTAGGAGTCGTTGCAAAATAACTTGAACAAGTTATATTTATATTCTATAATTAATAGGTGGCT
>JASEIE010000088.1:12015-12254 GCA_030024065.1 Thermodesulfobacteriota bacterium | reverse complement strand
GTAAATGTGAAAACCTGCTGCCCCCTGCATATATCATGAGCGTGTATGACAATATCTTGCTGTAGATGCTTATACGATTTGGCGATCTCTCTTTTACCGGAATCGCTTCCTCCAAAACTTCCCTCAATTTGATCTTTTCAAAAAATGCCGCCAATAGGCTGAATCCTCCGTATGCCGTTATTTTCTTGTCCGTAAATTCTATCCCCACTTTATTAATTTCGATTTTTGTGTTACATTTT
>JASEIE010000088.1:0-12005 GCA_030024065.1 Thermodesulfobacteriota bacterium | reverse complement strand
CTGCATATTTTTATTCTCCTTTCGTTTAGAGTTGATGGCCGCTGAACCTATTGATTCTAATACGAAAGGAGATTCTTTTTTAAGAACTATTGAAGTTTAACTGCATTTTTTGGGTCAATCGCCTCCTTTTTTAGATATTCTGATGATACTGCCAATTCTCTGTTATCCATCATGTATAAAATTAAGGACCGCATCTGGTTACCATATCAAGCCGTGTATGAGTATCATAAAAATTTATATTCAGTAATCGAAAAAGAAGCTAAATCATATTCCGAAACTATCAAGAAGGTTGATGAATTAAAGGAAAAGTACACCCCTAAAAAAGATAAAGAGGTAATTTCTTCCTTTGAAAATCTTAAACAAGTACTGGAGGGAAAAAGGGGGAAAATCACTTCGCTTCTTTCGATAAATCCTATAAAAGAAAAGTTGGCGGAATTACTCAACGGCAAGATCGGCGAACCATTTAATCAAGATAAATTATCAGAAATATATGAAGAAGGGAAAAACCGTTACGAACAAAATATCCCGCCTGGTTACTTTGATGTTAAGGATAAAAAGGGGGATGAAAAGTATGGCGATCTTGTTCTTTGGAAACAGGTATTAGAAAAAGCTAAGCAAGTTGATACTGCAATAATTTTAGTGACGGGAGATGTTAAAGAAGATTGGTTTATAGGGAAACTTGGAAAAACGATTTGCCCCAGGCCGGAGCTGGTTGCAGAGTTCAGAAAAGTGAAAGATATTCACTTTTATATTTATCCCACGCGCAGCTTTATTAAATTTGCAAATGATTACTTTGTTGCTGACGTAAAGGAAGAAGTACTTACTGAAGTTAAGGACTTTGAAGATATGACCAGGAAAGCACATGAGGTTCAATTTTTAGAAGATCCATGGGATGTGTTTGATCACATTGTCAATATTGCGGCATCAGTTGGTGCAGAAATTATAGATTATCAGGATGATCCTGTTGGGGGAGCGTTATCCGTAAAGAGGGGCACTATTGGAAAGTCGAAAATAGAAATGTTGATGAACCTTGCAAAAAGGAAAGGATGCTTTCTTAAAATAATAGAGATTGACGACGATGCACTTATTTAAAATTCTTCCTGTCTCAACCTGATTAAGAGGAATAAAATGGGACATCCTTATAAGTATGAATTTTTAACTCTCATGCTTTTCCGACATTATTCAAATTGAATTACTAAAGAATGTCCCCTTTTACCAATGCGAAACTGGAGCATCGTTTTGACGAAGTGCTAAAGGAAGGATGGTTAAATCTTGGAAGAGAGGCTTAATCAATAGATACGCTGGTGAATATTGTACCATGATTCCGATGCTGAACAATCGCCTCAACGTTACTGAGTGCCGTGTCATAGCCGCCATACGGCGTGTTCACCACCGATACCTCGACCTGGGGAGGAAAAGCGCAAAGTGGACCCGAGCCATAAAAAACGAGGTTGGTGTGCTTGGAGAGAGACTCGGTTATATGGTGTACGCCGCTCAATGCAAGTTCGGTCGCAATGGCGAGTGGATGTTCGATCTTACTTGGGCTCACGAAAAAGGTGACATCAGCCTTAGCTTGCCGCTTGTAATGGAGTCGGAGTGGGACTCCAAGGACATCTTATGGGACTTTTCCAAGTTGGTTATGGCAAGGGCCGATCTACGCGTGATGGTTTTCTGGGAGAAGACTAAACAGCGCGCCGCCACGACTTTGAGGGGAATGCTGAACCAGATACGTAAATTTCGCGGCACCATGGTCGGCGATCGTTATCTCTTCTGTTACTGGACCGACAAACCCGACAGGCTATACTCTGAGTCTTATGTCGTAAGAAAGCGCTCTAATCTTAATCGTTATGCGCATAGGTGAGATATGAATCCTTATAGAATCTATCGCGATGAGTGGGCCAAGGCATTGGCGACACAAACTACGGCCCCAGAATACACAACGTTCGTGGCGATGCCGTTTGAAGAGAGGTTCAGCTATCGCTCACGGGAAATTCTGGAACGAGTTATCCGCGCAGCAACAAGAGAGGCTAATGAACGAAAGGAGGCCCGTCGTCCGTTTGCCATTCCGGAGCGTGTTGATGTTCCTGCAGGTGCCGTGGTTATTACCGAGCAAATCATCAGTGAGATCCTTGAAAGCCATTTCTTTCTTGGCGATCTCACATTCCAGAACGCTGGAGTCATCCTTGAAGCAGGCATCGCCCTTGGCGCTAAACCCAATCGCCAAGTCATACTGATTACCCAGGGTCCTCTGTCAGATCTTCACTTTGATCTGCGGAACAACAATGTGATCTCATATAATCCAGGCGATTCGGTTGCCCAAATCGCCTCGGCCTTCATATCCGCCGCTATAGCGTTCGAAGAACAGGCTCAACATCATATTTTGTCGGTCACACGCCAGCTAAGCCCTGAAGCGATACTCGCGCTCAATTGGTATGGCCGTCTTCAGCGTAAGAACAAGGCCTACTCACTTCACGCTCAGAACATCGGACCATACTTCGAGGGACCCAATGGACTCAGCCGTTTTGATGCAGCTACCCGCGAACTCCGCGACAAGGGTTTGCTCTGGACCGATTACGCCGTCGGGGCTGTTCCTGGTGGTGATGTTTTTGGCATGCATGCAACTGATTTTGGTTGGGCAGTGATAGAAAACATGTGGGGTGATCTTCGGCGCAACAGAAGCGGCACATAACCTCTGCTTCAGTGTCTGGGGTGTCTGGGGTCAGGCAATTGTAATAAAGTATTGAAATAGATTTAGGAGCGAATTCGGAAAGCAACGCATTGTCATCTGTCAGCCCAAGGCAGAGGCTTGGTCTTTTGAATTGAGATTGAAGAATTTCAGGCTTGGAGTTGTACTCTTTTCCGGATTTTTTGTTTAAAATAATTCGTAAGCCACCACCAAAGCCTATGGTTCTTCGCCCTCATGGGATCAAGATTACTCTCCCCAAACCACCCCTCATCATCGATATCATGGAACAAAAAGGAGATACCTTCAAATCTTTCCAAAAGTGGTTTGCTGCAATAGAAAGGGGAAAACTGCCTGTAGGAGATTACTCGATTGCCGGCCTGTATTGATTTGGGGGACGCTGCTTAAAGCCTTAAAGAATGGAATTATGCGGAATTCCTGAGGGAGAGGGGTTGCTTAACATCTTAAATATTTCTCTCCCCCGAGATTCCAGATGGAAAAGTAGACGAATAGAGGGGGATGGCGTAGATCAAAATTCTCCAACCAAGGTGGGCTGGGGCGTTGTTGCACACGTTGCATTGACAATTCCAATTTCTTCAATCGGCGTGGCCCCGCCGGAGGAAGACGAGGGCTTCGATTTCGAGCAAACCATACGCGACATCCACACCGAGCTGGCCGACCTCAACAAGGAGGCGGCGGAGCTGGCGGCGAAAATTCAGGAAAACTTCGAGGAGCTGGGGGCATGAGCAAGACCAACCAACTGATTCCTGATGATTACGCAGTCCTTCTGGCCGAAGTGAAGGAGCGTGTCCGCGCCGCCCGTGTCTTGCGAGAACTGGTAAAGAACCAGCGGCTGGGTTAAGCCGGGAGAAAATCCAATGACTACCGCCCAGCGACCGATTTATTGGGATCCCTTTGATTCCCAGGACAGGACAATATACAATATGATCAGAGAAATTGGGAGGTGCATGAGATGTTCGACAGAATAACCTTTGATCCTGACATTATGGGAGGCCGGGCCTGTATTCGAGGGATGCGGATTCCCGTTTCCGTTATTGTAGGTCAGATTGCCCATGGCGCCAGTTTCGAAGAGATTTTGGAGGGGTATCCGGACCTGGAAAGGGAGGATATCCAGCAGGCAATAGAATATGCTGCATGGCTTACCCAAGAACAGGTTTACAGCCTGTGAGAGGCAATCATGCGGTTTCTCGCTGATATGGGTGTCAGTACCAGATTTGTGGAATCGTGAATGGGGTCGGGCCAAGGTATGTCCCTGATTATACGGTGTTAATGTCCCAGCGATAGGTATTTTCAAGGCCTATATCGTCTTTTTGAGGCCCGAAAAACGCCTCATAGCCAGCGGATCTCTCCCGAAGCTGATATCCTCCAAAGCCTTCTACGACTTCTCTCCCTTTCGCCCAGAAGCCAAAAATGTTCTTCACTTTCTCAAGTGTGATTGGTCTTAACCGTCCCCTTTTCCACGCGGGTCCGATCGAGGATGCGGTACTGGTGAGCTGGGTGAATAGCGGAGTCAATCAAATCGAACCACGGAAAACCCCAGCAGCTTGGCCCCAGCGGCCATAATCCGATCAGCCGTAGCGATGAATTCTGCTCCGTTTTCTTTGGCAACCAAGAGATGTAAAGCATCCAATGTCCGCAGGGGGATTTCAGATAGAGAAGATATTAAGTTCACAGCCCCCCAGGCGAAGCCACCAGGCAAAGAATGGCAAATCAAGAATTTCTTGCGGATATCTTCTTGAAAAGCGGCAAAGATTCGCATCTCTAAACTTAAGTCTATCGATTTTTCCCTCCGGCGCCGAGACAGAAGAGAGCGCATTTCCACCACAGTTAGGTCACTGATCCCGACGGGGCCGTGGGACTGGATATATTCTTCAACCTCCTCTGACCTTGGCTCGTTGAGATACCATTTCGCCAGAGCGCTCGTGTCAAAATAAATGTTTTCTTTCATCGCGCATCCCGATCTTTTCGGATTAGGATTTCACTTCCCTTCCGTAAGCGCGGCATCTTCTCTCGCAGATCGCTATGAGAAGGTATGGCCACCTTTCGATTCATGGGCATTAACCGAGCAATCGCCTCTCCTCGGCGGGTGATGGTGACTTCCCCTTCTGCCGCTAACAAGCGATCCAGATGTGATAAAGAACGCCGGGCGTCACGAATCGTAAGCTTCATCATCTACCTTTCTCCTTCTTTAATGGATTTGTGCCAACATGAAACTTTTGGTGTCAATGTAGCACAATTTTTCTGAAAAAGCAACTCCCGGATAACTTGCCACCCCCCCATTTTTTTTGGGATCAAAACAGTTTCTCCGCAATGCTTATGTTATGCCCTCCGGCAACGGCGATTTCCAGAGTCCGTTTAACATATGGAGTGCGGAACGTTGTTGACTACGTTGACTTCCCTTTCTGCGGAAAGGGGACATAGAAGAGGAACGTAGTGGAAAATATGCACTTTACATTTGAGTGGTTTTATGGTGGAAAAGAGCCATGCCTCGTCAAGCCCGATTAGACGCTCCTGGAATTTTGCATCATGTGATGATTCGAGGAATCGAAGGCACGCGGATCTTTCGGGATACCCTGGACCCGAAAGACTTCGTCACCCGCACCCGCATCCTGGCCTGGCCTTTTCTGGAGAACCATGTTCATGGATTTTGAGTCGAGAGTATGGGGTTCCGATGGCGGAGATAGCGAAGAAGTTAGGGGTCTGCACCTCGGCAATCGCCAAGGCAATTCGAAAAAAGGAGGGGGACGATTAAAGGTGTTAATTTTCCACTACGTCCCCCAATCCACGAATTTATCTCAAATCTCTTTTCCCTCCGTTAATGACCACCTCCAGGCAGGGAGGATTGCGATGCCTTCGACCGATGTATCTTCGTCCAGCCAGTGTAGACCGGGACGTTCGTGCAGAGCGTGCTTAGTGCTTGAAAATGGGGTCGGGCCATGCCAAGTATTTGATATGGCGTGAAATTCTGCTATTTCTGTCCGCTAAAATGGGCCTATAATGAGTTTTTAGGGGGCAAAAAGGATGTTTTTTCTAAAAGGTTATGGCAAGAGACTTCAGCGCTCACCAAAAATAACCCTTTTGTGCTCATATGGAATGACCCTTGAGATGCGCAGTGGATAAGTCGGCAATATTGATACGGAGGGGTTTTGAAGGTAACCAGGCGCGGGGACGAGGTGGAGGTTACAAAGGAAGAGAGCGGGGGACAATAGATCAAAGTCTCTCCCTTTAGAGTCCCGCCTTGGCGGGATTGATTCTGGATTACCCTTCCGTGTTATCCTGAGCTCTGGTAAGGTTCGGGGGTCCGATGGTACGAAGGAATGTGTTCTCTTCCTCTCTAAGATAGATTTCGATGAAGTCGTCTTCATACCGATCCCAGAGGAGATTGTTGAGTTCCTCGATGAGGTTCCAGATTTCCCAAGCGGTTTGGATTTCCTTTTGATCTTTCATTTCTTCCTTCCTTTGGCGCTACCCTTCGATCCCATCGTGTTTGATCTCTTCGGGAGTGAGGCCCGGCATGGGGGTAGATCAAGATTTGGTGTTTTTCCCCGTGGCATTGGAGGATGCCCGTAGAGAAGGGCCATTGATGCGTATGGTGATACAGTGGTGTTTGAGACGATCCAGAAGAGCATCCACGAGGGTCTTTCTCTGAAAGAGGTCGTACCATTCCGGGTAATCCAAATTGGTCGTGATGATGCTGGATTTTTTCCCATATCGTTCCCCCATGAGTTTAAAGAAGGCATTGACCTGTTCGGGTTTAAGGGTTAGATACCCGAGCTCATCGATGAGGAGCACGTCGTAGCGACAGAGACGGTGGATGAGTTTAGGGCTGGATCGATCGGCCAGAGAGGCGTAGAGTTCGTCCAGGAGATCCTGGGCGTGGTAGAACCGTCCCCTGTATCCGGAGAGCAGAGCCTGACGTAAGAGTCCTATGGCGAGGCCTGATTTTCCGGTGCCAGGATTTCCGATGAAGACGATATTTTCTTTCCGTTCCAGGAAGGCCAATCCGGAGAGCTGTTGAATCTGGGCCTTACTGACACCTGGTTGTTTATCAAAGGGGAAGGTTTTAAGAGTCCAATCCCAGGGGATTTTAGCCCCTTTGAGACGATAGAGGAGGCTTTGGTTTTGATCCCGCCCTGGGCGGGACTCTTCGAGCAGGAGACGGTGGAGGACTTCTGAGACCGGGACGGCCTCCTTTTCTGCTCTTTGGAGCTCTGGATCGAGGGCGCCGGCGATCCCTTTCAGGCGTAATTGGGCGAGCAGGGGATAGAGTTTTTCGTTCATGGCTCTTCATCCTCTTCGATCGTGAAGAAGTCTCCTGCGACCTGAGAGAGGATCATTTGCTCCAGGCGGGCCAAATCATAAAGCCCATACCGGAGGGCTTGGACAACGGCTTTGGCAAATGCCTCCGGGGGATAGGTCCGCTTAAGATCCAGAAGTCTACGGATGGGCATCACGCCTCTGCCAGTGGAGCGCCTTTTGAGTTCTTCGACAAACTGATCGAGCCACTCCTGTTGTCCCCGAAGGGCCTTTTCCTCGTTACAGGGACCCTCATGAGCTCTTTGGCGGTTAAACGGGGGATGGTGTCCCTTGGCGGTGATTCGGGTCTCTCTTTTATCGATGAGCCTTGGATGATCGGCCACCTTTTGATTTTTAAAGAAGACTTCTACCCGATCCCACAACTTATGGACTTCGACTGGACTTCGACCTCCTTTCCCACAAGTCGTTCCGGCACCGAATATCGGTTGGTATCCACTTGGACATAGCCGGCTACATCCACCGTTCGATAAAGCGTCTGATAGACCGGAGGGATATAAGGCGGAAGGGGATGAAGATGAGGTTTTTCCATCAGGTAGGCGGCTTCCGGGCTCATGCCCAGGGAGCGCTTGACCTTCTGGTTGGCAACCTCTGTGCACCACTTTTTGGCCTGCTCGTTCAGATCCTGCCAATCCGTGAACGTGCGACCCGCCAGAAAGTTTCGTTCCACGTACCAGAAGTTTCGCTCTACCCTTGCCTTCCGGTCTGCATCGCCAATGACATGGGGGAGGAAGGTGACCCCAAAGATCTGGCCAAAGCGTTCCATCTCAGGAGCAATCTCTGCCTCCGGGCCACTGCCGTGAGCGACCAGGACGCTCGTATTGTCGATGATACACCTCGGGCAGGTGCCGTCCATGAACTGAAAAGCCTCGTCGAGAAAGACCCTGGCCTCGAAGCGGGTGAAGGCAGGGTAATACTGGATAAAAAGCTTTCTGGAGTAAGCGAGGACCAACCCCGCACACTGGGCCTTCACCTGGTTTCCACCCAGCAGCACAACATGGGGGGAAGTATCGTGCTGCATCTCCTGACCCGGAGCAGACTCATAGGTTCCCGCGCGAGGCTTTCTGTTGCCCTCCCTCAGATCGAGGCCTCGGACGATTCGGGTCAGGGTACTGTAGGGGACCCCACGGCCATATTGATCCTGCAGGATCTCTTGTACCCTGATCACATTGCCCTTAGCGATTTTGAATACCTCCGGGAGGAGAGGAGAAATCTCCTCGTAGGGGGATTCCCTCCGCGGTCTCTCCTGCCACTTTCCCCGGATGACCCGTCTGACCGTGGTACGAGAGAGTTTAAGGATTTGGCTGATCTGCCGGATGGGCACTCCCTGCTGATAAAGACTCACGATAGCTTGTTGGCTCTCCTGGGTGATCATCGCGATCCAACCTCCTGATCTTTTTTTCCAGCTCTACAAAAAGCCCTTGACTCTCTTCCAAGGCTGTAAGCAAGATGCGTCGGTCTAAATTACCCTGGCCGGAGTAAAAAAGCGTAGGCACTTCCTTGAGGAGTCCTCGTAGCCGATGAGCGATCCATCGCAACTCCCGGAGCCATTTCCCCTCCACCCCTTCTTTCAATCCCTTAGCCTCTGTGGCCTCCTCCCTCGCCCGGAGGGCCTTTAGGAAAAGGGCGGGTTGAAGCACCATGTTCTCTCTTTGCTTACGATTGGCCTTCTGGTAGTGGCGGAAGAAAAGGGCCAGGTCCCGCGTGGACAGATCCTCTTTGGTAAGGCTCTCTGAAAGCACCTTCCCATGCTCCGGTATTGCGCGCGCAATAGGGGCGATGACCCGGGTGGCCGCCCAAGTCGAGATGCAGCCCTTGCGGATCAACTCTAAATGGTAGCACTATTCCGATAGTGCTCCATAAAATGTCCTCCGAAAGAGCATCATAAAAAGCCAGTCGCCCCGAGACCCAACCCTGTTTGCGCCCCACCAGGGAGGCGATCTTGCTCTGGGACAGATGGTGTTGATGGTGAAGTTCCCGGAGGAGTGCCGCCTCTTCGATGAGATCCCATTTACGGGTATGCGCCCGTGCCAGGACCTCCACCAAGGCCTCTTCTTCTTTGCATTCCCAGATCTCCGCCGCCACCGTGTCACGCCTACAGCGCCTCACCGCCTTCACCCGCAGGTAGCCATCGATCAGAACAAAGGAGTCCATCCCCTCCCTCAAGGCGATCACAGGGATGATCTGCCCGAAGCGCTCGATAGAACTGGCCAGAGAAGAAACCCTCTCCGGCCTGTGGATCCGAGTATGGGCATAACGAAGCTGGAGATGAGCAATCTCGATCTCTTTCACTTCTCGGAGATAGCCAGGATCCATAATCTCCCCTTACCCCGGAGATCGATTCCAGCCTCGACGGGGAAATCGATTCACCACCACGCCCCTGCACCCACAAAAATGACACCGCCCACTCCTGTCAAACCATGCCCGGGCATGCACTATAAGAACGCGGGTACAGATAAGGAGCCTTATAACCCACGAGGGCAACCCTTTGGAAGAGGGATCATCCATCTTTTTTTCATTCTTTTTACTTAACCCGTGCCGACGGCGATTCTCCCCTTGCCGATGAGCCTTCTTCCCTTTGGGGGTCTGCCGATAACGTCTTTGCGCCTCCCGGCGAACTTGGCTTCTCCCTAAAATACGGCACTCCTCACTACAATAAGCCTGTCCCCTCCAGCATCTCCGACACACGTAGAACCTCAAATAGCACCAGCGGCAACAAACCTCGACCAAAAGCAAAATAAATGGAGCACTTCCAAGAAGTGCTACCATAAAATGGCCTCCGACCTTGCAAACAGCCAGAAGCCATGATAAAAATAAGTCAGCTGTTTGAGCTTCCGACCGTTTGCGGAGCTCTCCTGAAAGCCCGAAGTCGCCTCTTCGGGCTTTCTTTTTTTATCCCTACAAAAAAGCCAATATGAAGATTGTTAAAGAGATGAAAAGAAAAATAACCCTTCTTCTCTCTGGATAGCAAGCGGTGGGTCAAAAAATCCTGAGCACTTTATCGGTGGGTCAATTCTTCTGAGTAAAGGTGGGTCAGTTCAAATGAGCGTCAAAGCAAGAGCAAAGCGACATTACATTCAGGGGTATATTTGGCATATTACCTAATCTTTGGCATAAACGAGAGTTTCTCCTAAAATTTTCAAAGGATAGGCGTCGGTGGCTGCAGTGGTTTTGAATGTGAAGAACATTTTAGGCTTCCGGGCGAAAGGGAGAGAAGTCATAGAAGGTTTTAAAGGATATCAGCTTCGGGAGAGATCTGCTGGCTATGATGCGTTTTTCGGGGCCCAAAAAGACGATATAGGCCTTGAAAATACCTATCGCTGGGACATTAACACTGTACGTGGAACTGGGGTCAGGCATCGGTAATAAGGTATTTAATGGAGTATTTGCGTTGATTCATGGGGTGCATTTCCACGAGTTTGACATAAGGAAATTCCGGGGAAACCTTACTCATTTTTAATCCGCCTTGTAATATGGTCTGGATTTCCGGTCTCGGAGATTAAGAGCCAATGCTTTCTTAATTTACCGCAATGGCAGATACCGTACTTGGCCTTCCCATTCACCGTCAAGGCTGTATTCGGCTAGCAGTAAAATATCGTCGATAATGGTGTTGATTGGAATATCACGGCTCACTTCAAAGATGCCGGGCATAGGTCTACCGGATTGAACACGATCATAGGCATAATGGGTAATTGTGGAGACGTCATGAGTTAGGAGTATACGCCCTTCCTGGGCCGCCCATTCAAGAACGGCCCGATCATCTGCCCCTGAGAGGCCTTCATCCTGAATACGCACAATGTCCAGGTCAGGCTTGCGGCGTAATAAGCCGCGCACAATGTCGTTGTTAAAGTTCTCGTCAGCGGCCAGCAAAAGCATGGTCTAATGCACTCGGCCTGCAGAGCGAGCCATGAGGCGGTTGCGCACACCCTGAGGGTCAAAGCGAGTTTCATTTTCCTTGCGAACCGCGTTCGTTTGGACCTTTCTTTGCCGAAAATACGCTTCTACTTCCGATGGTCGACGCAAATAATAGCCAATCACATGATAGACGTCTGCCAAGTTCAAGGAAGGATACTGTTGAACGATCTCTTCGGGAGTAGCGCCGTTGGAAAAGGCCGCAATAATGGTGTCCAAGGTTACGCGTGTTTTACCAACCCGCAAAACCCCACTTGCGTCGGCTTCAATAGGGATAAGTTCGGTAGCAAACGAGATGGCCATAAGATTTACCTCCAATACTTCCATTTAAAGAAAGATCGCTGAAAAATTTGGCAAAAGAAGGATATGGTAATAAGAGAACGACGGTAAAGTCTGGGATCAATCAGACCTCCAACACATTTATCCGCCTTTTATTAATTCATTACTCAATCTGTTGTAACAAATATAAATAAATACAATATGTTTGTCAACAATAAACCGAAATCGTGCCGGAATCCCTCAGTGTGGAGAAGAGATAGGGGGGCAGATCTTTTGAATTCAAAGTTCGTAAACTCTGCGAAAAGGTGGCCATGGAAAGGCCGCTTAGAATCCAATATCCTGGCGCATGCTATAACATCATGAACCGAAGAAATAGGCGGCAGGAAATTTTCTTTGCCGAGAAGAGAAATTGAACGGCGAATCAAAAATTTGTCAACACGAAAGATGAAGGGGTCAAGTTTGCTCTTGACTCTTAGCTATAGCAGCACCAGCCAGGATTACGGTAAACAACTTTTTTCCAAAGGGTATCGTTAAATTTATTGTATAGGAATTTCCTATTACCACAAAATTCAGTTGGGTTTGGCCATTTGCTGAGGCCTGGTTAATAAACGAACCACCTGCTCGGGCAGGGTTGGCATCTTTATGATAGCCCGGAACCCTGGCAGTATGTGATCGATGTTAGCCTCTGATTCGGCAGCCTTGACGAAAGAGGTTGCCGTCAGATGGGCGAAGAGTTCTTCGAGATTGGCCTTGCCATCGAGAAGGATCTCCATATAGTCGGGATTGTCCAGGTTTT
>JASEIE010000087.1 GCA_030024065.1 Thermodesulfobacteriota bacterium | reverse complement strand
CCTCAAGTGTTGTCTTAAGAGCGATGTCAATAAATTAACCGTGGGCATCCCGTAAAATTGCCTTCGGCAATCACGGGATAGCCCCGTGGCGAACGAAGTGAGCTTTACGGGGCAGTAGCTCAGCTGGGAGAGCGCTTGAATGGCATTCAAGAGGTCGACGGTTCGATCCCGTTCAGCTCCACCATGTGAATCCATCCTGAAGTACAGGATTTATTGATAGCATCCCCCCATTCATGTCAAAGGAGAAAATCCAAAAGGTTTCCGGCGAACCCTTCTACTGGGACCAGCTTTCTCAATTCCATCCCAATGACGTTTGCCATCGAACAGGGGCGATCGATTTCCCTCCCCAAGAAGGTTTTCTTCTTCCTGTCTATAATCTCAGGTATCTGATCATTCCAAAGACAAGGAAGATCCTGAGGGTGGAATGGAACGATCAAATGATTGAGGAAGAGCTTCCCCTTTTTTTCTGCCTCATGGTCCTCGTCTATCTGACTGGAGCCAAAGAGATCAAGCCTGAACATAAATGGGTCAGTGAAAAGGACCTCAAGGGAGGGTTCAATTTTTTCCAGGGCCCTCATAGTCTTCAGGTCAGAGAGCTGGAAAATCTTTACGGAAAAGATCCGGAGGCCTTTCTTAAAGCGGGCAGAAGATTGGGCGGGAAAGAGATCTTATATGGAAATAAGGGATTTGCCCTGGATGTATTTCCCACAATCCCTCTTGCCTATCTTCTCTGGGAAGGAAATGAGGAGTTCCCTGCCAAGATACGAGTTCTGTTTGATTCGACAATCCAGTCGCATCTTCCACTCGATGTCATCTGGTGCATGGTGGCCGAAACGAGCCGCCGGCTGGCCGGGCAAATGGCTCTTTGAAAAAGAGTTTTAGTTTTGCAGGTTGCTGAAAAACCTAAAGAAGTCGTCCTGAAGTGCGAATTCTGAACTAAGATCATTAGACCAGGAGGGGTTTTGCCTCTTTGAAGAAAATCATGTCTTTTTTGGGGGGGATACAAATTCCCTTGCTATTTAACTGTGAATGGCTTATATTAGTTTTAAATATGGTTGCAGAGAGTCTATCGTACCTCCAGGACGGCGAAAGCCGCAAAGAAACTCTAAACAACTTCATCGCGGTTTTTTACTTATTAAGCGCTGGGATCCCACCTTGCCCGATGGAACCCTTCACCGTGTTTCATTGAGAAAAAATTGATGCAAAAAAATTGGAAAAAGAGAAAGGGTTCGGAAGGACAGGTTTTAGAAAGGCCTTACCTGTTTGAACCAAACGAAGATCCCATCATATTATCCGATGAGTTGGATATTAATCTATTCGTTGAGGTTCCAGAAATCGAAACGGAGGTTGAGAATTCTCAATCAACGGAAGAGGAGGAAGGGACTGAAGTTGGATATGTCGGTCTTCCTGGGAAAATGATCGATCCTGTTCGGATCTACCTGAAGGAGATGGCCTCATTTCCTTTATTGACCCGTGAGGGAGAGGTGGAGGTAGCGAAGAAGATCGAAAGTGCACAACAGGAGGTGTTAAACGTCGTTCTCAGTTGCCCCCTTGCCATCAAGGAGGTCATCGCCCTTGGAAAGGCCCTCCGAACCGGAAAGACCAAAATCAGTGAGGTTATCAATGAGATTGATGATGAAGTGATGAATGTTAAAGAAGAAACACTTCAGAAAAAAAGAGTCCTCGCCCTCATCGATAGAATCCAGAGGAAAAGAAATAACATTCAACTTCTTCAGAAGAAGTTGGGAATCATGAAAAAGAAATCCTCTAAGAGGAAGATTGAGGGGGAGATTGGTAAAAAACAGGCTGAAATACTAAATGCCTTTAAACGGATCAACTTCAGAGAAGAGCAGATCAACAAGATTATTCAAAGGCTGAATCAGTGGAACATTCAAATGGAAGAGGCGCAACAGGAGTTAAAAAAAATTGGGAGGGACCTGAGAACCTCAATCCAAGTAACCCAAAAGTCTCCGAAGGCAAAGGAGTTGAATATAAAACGAAAAGATTTGGCAAAGATGAATCGGGCCATACGACTTAGAATACGCAGGATGGAGGCGGAGTGCGACCTTTCTTCGGAGCAACTTAAAGAGGCGTTGAGGACCATAGAGAAGGAAGAGGCCAAGGTTAAGGAAGCCAAGGCCGAATTGATCAAGGCCAACTTGAGATTAGTCATTTCCATTGCCAAGAGATATATTAACCGGGGGCTTCAGTTTCTCGATTTGATTCAAGAGGGGAATATTGGGTTAATGAGGGCGGTGGAAAAGTTCGAATATCAAAGGGGATATAAGTTCGGCACCTATGCCACATGGTGGGTCCGTCAGGCCATCACCCGAGCCATTGCTGATCAAGCCCGGACCATACGCATTCCAGTTCATATGATCGAGGTCATCAACAAACTGAACCGGACCTCTCGATCCCTCGTCCAGGAAATGGGAAGGGAACCCACCCTGGAAGAGGTCGCTAAAAAAATGGGGGTCCCTCTCTATCACGTCCAGAAGATATTAAAGGTCAGTAAAAAAACCATTTCACTTGAAACCCCTGTCGGCGAGGAGGAGGATGGCCGTTTAGAGGATTTTATTGAAGATAAGGGGTCGATTTCTCCTCAGGATGCCGCCATCAGTTCCAGTTTAGTAAAACAGACTCAAACCGTACTCTCCACTTTAGATAAGCGAGAGGAAAAGATTCTAAGGATGCGGTTTGGGATCGGGGAGAAACATGACCATACCCTCGAGGAAGTGGGACAGGACTTTAACGTGACACGAGAACGAATCCGGCAGATTGAGGAGAAAGCCTTGAGGAAGTTGAAACATCCCAGCCGGGCAGAAAAACTGAAGAGTTTTATCGAATATTAAGAGAGGAGAGAGACGATGAACATTTACGTGGGGAATCTATCATTTGATGTGTCGGAGGAAAATCTTCAAACGGCTTTTGGGGCCTTCGGGCAGGTCAGCTCAGCCACCATTGTGAAAGATAAATACAGTGGTCAACCTCGAGGCTTTGGCTTCGTCGAAATGCCTGATCAAAATGAGGCTCGAACGGCGATTGCCAACCTGAACGGAAAAGAACTGCTTGGCCGGCAGATGAGCGTGAATGAGGCACGGCCACGGACGGACCGGAAAGGTCCCGGTCGCCAAGGCGGCGGAGGAGGAGGACGCGGCGGTTACGACAGAAGGCGTTATTAAATTTCAAACAGAAAAGAGATTAACATGATTCAAAGAAGACGACATGGTAGAATGGGCGGCTCGAGGACGAGCCGTTCATCCCGCCCTAAATCCTACAAAACTGTCTGTGCCGGTTGTGGAAGAGAAGTGGTGGTTCAAGTTTCTCCGCCACCGGACAAGAAGCTGTTATGCATGGACTGCTTTAAGAAATGATGATCTTTTAAAACGAGAGATGAATTAAAAAGTAAACCCCGTTAGAAATTCCAGAGGGGCATTAAACCCCGCCGGAATTATTCTAAAATCTAACCCCGCTGCAGAGCAGCGGGGCATTATTTCTAACGGGGTAAAGAGTTCGATTCCACCCGAGACATTGAGAACGATGCCGGTGATATATTTGGCCTTGTCCGAAGATAGGAAAACAATGGCATGGGCCACATCCTCGGGTTCTCCGGGTTTCCTAAAGGCTGTTCGCTTGATCAACCTCTCTCTCATTTCTTGCGGAATAAGATTGAAAGATTCCGAATTGATAACTCCCGGACAGACGACATTGCAGGTGATGCCATATCGTGCCCCTTCCAAAGCCATTGTCTTGGTGAACCCGATGATGCCTGCTTTGGTTGTGGAATAACTCGCCTGACCGAATCCTCCAATCGTCCCTGCGACTGAGGCCATATTGATGATCCTTCCCCAGCTTTTTTCTTTCATATAGGGCCAGACTGCCCGAGAACAGTTGAAAGTACCGGTTAGGTTGACCCGAAGGTCTCTTTCCCAGAGTTTATCCTTTTGTTCCAGGAGTTGGCCGAGGTGATCCAAGGTAGCTGCACTATTTACAAGAATATCAATGGAACCTAATTCATTCTTGATTCTAACAGCCCCCTCTTTCACCTCTTCCATATTGGTTACATCCATCTTGATCGCAAAAGATTTTTTTCCCATCGCCTGAATTTCTTTGGCCGTCTTCTCCGCTCCTTCCATCAAAATATCGGCGATCACCACATTGGCCCCTGCTTCGGCCAGGGCAAGGGCATCTACCCTTCCAAGCCCCCTTGAGCCTCCCGTAACCACCGCAACTTTACCCTTCAGCAACATCTCCTCATCCCCCTTTCATCCAATTTGGCATTTTGATTCTTGACCAAAATGCTTAAAGAATCAAGACATTTTTTCAAAAACATCTTGAATATAACGAATAGAAATTACTCGGCATCATTCGTTATCATTCGGATAATTCGTTCAAAATAAAGGGTTGTTTTAAAGGCTCAGATTGGGTTAAATTTAGGGCATGAAGATCCTCATGATCTCACCGGAGCGGGAGAGGAAGAAGGAGGAGGCCTTCCTCTTCAGGCTCGGCTTCCTCAACCTCCCCTATTTAGCGGCGGTCACACCTTCTGATGTGGAAGTGAAGATCGTCGATGAAGCCTTTGAAAAGGTCAGCTTTGTGGAGAAGGTGGATTTAGTGGGACTCACCGCTCAGACTCCTGTTGCTCCACGGGCCTACCAGATCGCAGAAGAATTTAAGAAAAGAGGAATCCCGGTTGTCATGGGAGGGGTTCATGCCAGCATGCTTTCCGAGGAGGCCCTGCAACATGTTGACGCCGTGGTGATCGGAGAGGCAGAAGAGGTCTGGCCACAACTGATTGAGGATTTTAAAAGAGGCCAGATGAAGCAGGTCTACCAGGGCAATGGATTCGTCAATCCTTCCAAACTCCCTCTGCCAAGAAGAGATCTACTCAACGACCAATTCTACTTTCCTCTAAAGCTCCTGGAGACAACCAGAGGATGTCCCCATCACTGTGATTTCTGCGGTGTCTCAAGATTCTTCGGCTTTCGATACCGAAATCGACCCATCAGCGAAATCGATCGGGAACTTGGGACCCTCTTCAAAAAAGGCCCGGTGATGAATTCATTCGGTAAAAATTTCCTCTCCCTTTTCAACAAAGACCTGCCCTACTTCCTCAAAAGAAGGCTCCTCTACATCATCGACTCCAATATCGCAGGTGACAGACGCTTCGCCCTCGACCTCCTCACCCTTCTCAAGGAGTACGACCTCCTCTGGTATGGCCATGCTCCTGTCTCGATCGCCTTCGATCAAAAACTTCTCATGGGATTCTCCCAAAGTGGATGCACTGCCTTAAATATCGGTTTTGAGTCCTTCTCGACAAAGAACCTTAAGGTCATGGGAAAGGGCTTCAACCAACCCTCTCGCTATATTGAGGCAGTTGAAAAGATACACGATCAGGGAATCGGCATCATGGGAACCTTCATGGTGGGCCTGGATGAAGATGACTCCGGAGTCTTTCAACGGATCATCGACTTCTGTGTCGACTCCAAACTCGACTGGGCCCTCACTTTTATCATGGCGCCCTACCCAGGAACCGATTCTTTTGCCCGGTTAGAGGGGGAAGGAAGGATTTTTTGCAGGGATTGGGAAAAATATGACTCCCTCAATGTGGTCTATCAGCCCCTGTTAATGTCAGTGGAAGAATTGGAAAAAGGGATGAGAAGGGTCTGGAAGGAGGTCTTCTCCCTTTCCTCGATCTACAAAAGGATTCTCAAGCGGCCCTGGATCCATCCCCTTTTCTACCTGGCGATGAACTGGCAGTTTCACAAATTGACAAAAAAATGGTAGAATAATCGATATGAACATCTACTTCTTTAAATTTGCAACCTTTTTTTATTTTTTGGCGGCTCTTGGCTATCTATCCTATATCACCTTTCTTAAGAAGGTCCTCTCCACACTGGCACTGACCCTCGTCTCCATTGGCTTCGCCTCCCATTCCCTTGCCATTCTGACCCGGTATGTGGAGGCCGGTTATACCCCTGTGACCAATCTCCATGAATCCCTCTCATTTTTTGCCTGGTTGATCATCGGGGTGCTCCTGTTGGCGAACCTCAAATTCCAGATCAAGGTCCTTGGCGCCTTCCTTACTCCAATTGCCATCATCCTTATGCTCTTCGCCTTTGCCCTTCCCAAAGAAATCCTCCCCCTTGCTCCGGTGTTGAGGAGCTTCTGGCATCCCTTCCATGTCACCTTCGCCTTTCTGGGTAATGCCATCTTCGCCCTAGCCTTCTGCTGCGGGGTGATGTATCTGATTCAGGAAAAGCAGCTCAAATCGAAAAAGATGGGAGCCATTGCAAAGAGGCTTCCTTCTCTGAAGGTTTTGGATGATCTGAACTACCAGGCCTTAACCTTTGGGTTTCCATTATTGACCCTTGGAATTATCACAGGGGCTGTCTGGGCGGAATATGCCTGGGGTCGATACTGGGGTTGGGATCCCAAAGAGACATGGTCTCTGATCACATGGTTTCTCTATGCGGCGCTGCTTCACCAGCGCCTCACCGTAGGATGGAGAGGCCGGAAAGCAGCCATTATGGCCATTGTCGGATTTATGGCTGTCCTCTTCACATTTTTAGGTGTCAACCTGCTCCTCCCTGGACTTCATGCCTATTCGAATTGGTAACGAATCAATATTTCTCCCTCTCCCTTGACGGGAGAGGGTTGGGGTGAGGGTGGATATATCTTATCCCCCTCCCCTTCATCCCCTCCCGCCGGGGGAGGGGAGAATTATTGATTGTCTTATACATAAATATGGAACTTATTGTCATCGGATTGAATCACAAGACAACCCCCATTGAGATTCGGGAACGATTGGCCTTCCAGGAATCGGAAATGGAGAAGGCTCTCGTCCAAGCTAAATCTTTTCCTTCGGTGAAGGAGAATATGATCCTCTCCACCTGTAACCGGGTAGAGATCTATGCAGCCTCCAGAGAAACAGAAAAAGCCATCTTCGATCTGAAAAACTTTATTTCCCAATACCACCATCTTCCCTTAAAAGAATTTGAAAAGAATCTCTATCTTCTCATTGGAGAGGAAGCAGTGAGGCACATCTTCCGGGTTGCCTCCAGCCTCGATTCAATGGTCGTTGGTGAACCCCAGATTTTAGGCCAGATCAAGTCCGCCTATAATATAGCCACAGAGTCAAAGTCCTCGGGTGTCATCCTCCATCGACTTCTCCACCGAGCCTTCCATGTGGCAAAAAGAGTGAGAACCGAAACAAAGATTAGCAATAGCGCTGTATCGGTCAGCTCGGTGGCCGTCGAGTTAGCTGAAAAAATCTTCGGGGCCCTTGAGAAAAGAACGGTGTTACTGATCGGTGCGGGAGAGATGTGTGAACTGGCAGCCCGACACCTCGTCTCGGGAGGTGCGGAAAAGATCCTGGTGACGAACCGTACCTATGAACGGGCGATAACGCTCGCTCAGGAATTCAGGGGAGAAGCCATCCGTTTTGAAGAAATGGCTTCGGGCCTGAAAAAAGCAGACATCGTCATCAGTGCGACGAATTCATCTCAGTACATTGTCGGGCATGACCAGATCGCAAAGGTGATAAAGGATCGAAAACAGAAACCCATCTTCTTTATCGACATTGCTGACCCTCGAGATATTGAGCCCAGAGTCGGTGATATTGAGAATGTCTACCTCTATAATATCGATGATCTCCGGAAAGTCGCCAATGAAAATATTAAAGATCGTGAGAAGGAAGCCCAAAAAGCAGAGGCCATTGTCCAGGATGAAGTGGTTAAGTTTGTCCAGTGGTATCAATCTCTGGAAGTCACCCCCACCATTATCGCCATAATGAAAAAATTTGAAGAGATTCGAAGCAAAGAGTTGGAAAAAATGTTTTCCCTCCATCCACATCTTTCAGAAAATGAAAGACAATCCTTAGAGGCCCTGACTTCTGCCATCATCAATAAAATTCTTCACGATCCCCTCACACGACTCAAACAGAAAGATGAAGAGGTGATGGCAGACTTTTATATCGATACCATTAGAACTCTCTTTCAACTTCCGGACCCGTCCGTGGAAGAGTTGAATCAGGAGAAAGAAGGGGAGGATTGAGATGCCGGAATTCAGACAGAACATGGTCTCAAAGGAATGGGTGATTATTGCGACGGAGAGGGCAAAAAGGCCAGATCAATTCCTCCAGAAAAAAGAGAAGAAAAACCTCCTTCCTCCTTATAAGGAGGATTGTCCTTTCTGCCCAGGCAATGAGACGATGACGCCTCCATCCCTTTTTACCATTGAAAAGGATGGGGGTTGGTCCTTGCGGGTCGTGCCGAATAAATTCGCCGCCCTTCAAAGCCACCTGACTACGGAACGAAAACGGGAAGGCCGATTCCTCAAGGCAGATGGATATGGAATAGCCGAGGTGATCATCGAAACCCCTTTCCATAACCGCACGATTGCCACCATGGGTGTGGAAGAAATGAAGAATACCGTCATCGCTTACAGGGAGCGATGCGCAGCCCTTTCAAAGGTTGAACAACTTGAGCTCATCACCATCTTTCGAAACTATGGCGAAAAGGCGGGAACCTCCCTTGAACATCCTCATTCTCAAATCATTGCCACCCCAATCGTCCCACCTCATGTGCGAGATCCCCTTTATCAATCCCAACTCGCCTGCGATACCTTCGGAAACTGCATTTATTGTGGAATGATGGAGGAAGAGACCCGGCAACAGGTTCGGGTGATAAAAGAAACGGCATACTTTCTGGTCATCTGCCCTTTTGCCTCCCGTTCTCCTTTTGAAACCCGGATCTATCCAAAAGTGCACCGTTCCTCCTTTGTCACGACATCAGATGAGGAACTGCCGGATTTTGCCTCCGTGCTTCAGGATACTCTCAAGAGGCTCTCTGTCGGATTGAACGATCCTGATTACAACTATATTATCCGCTCCGCTCCCACAGAGGATAGCGATGTCAAATACCACCACTGGTATGCTGTCATCGTTCCCAAACTGACCACACCTGCCGGATTCGAGATCGGGACAGGGATCTACATCAATGCCACCCTGCCGGAACAGTGCGCAGAATTCCTGAGAGGGGTCGCGATCCAATGACCCTGCGCGAACTGAGAATCGGAACCCGGGGAAGCCAGCTCGCCCTCTTTCAGGCCAACTGGGTAAAGGAGAAATTAGAACAGGCCCACTCCCGTCTCAGAGTGGCTCTGGTCAAAATTAAAACCACGGGCGATAAGATTCAGGATGCTCCGCTTGCAAAGATCGGAGGAAAGGGCCTCTTTGTCAAGGAGATTGAGGAAGCCCTTCTGGAGAAGAGAATCGATCTCGCCGTCCACAGCATCAAGGATGTCCCCACGGAATTTCCAGAAGGCCTCCATCTCTCCGCCATCACAAAGAGAGAAGACCCCCGCGATGCCTTCATCTCCAGGGAAGGAATCTCTTTAAAAGACCTGCTTCAGGGAGCAAAGATCGGAACGAGCAGTCTGAGGCGCCAGGCCCAACTGCTCCATTTCAGGGACGATCTTCAATTGATCCCTCTCAGGGGAAACTTGGACACACGTCTGAAGAAGTTAAAGACATTGGGCCTCGATGGAATTGTCCTTGCCTGCGCCGGGCTGAAAAGACTTGGGCTTGATGAGAAGATCACGGAGATCCTTCCGACCGATATTTCCCTCCCGGCCATCGGACAGGGAGCTTTGGGAATCGAGACCAGGAAGGGTGATGAAGAGGTTGAAGAGAAGATCCGGTTTCTCAATGACCCGGATTCATCGGTTGCCGTTTCAGCGGAGAGGGCATTTCTAAAAAGGCTGGAAGGAGGCTGCCAGGTTCCCATTGCCGCCTTTGGCCGGATCGTTGGTTTGAACCTTCATATCGATGGCCTCGTCGGGACAATCGATGGAAAACGTCTTATCAGACACCATGTGGAGGGCCCAATAGAAAAAGCAGAGTCTTGGGGAGTCGAGCTGGCAGAAATTCTTTTGAAAAAAGGAGCGGGGGAAATCCTGGAGAAGGTTTATAAGAGATCAAATCTGATTACTCAAACATGAAAATAAAAAATAAGCATAAATCCCCCTCACCCTTTCCCTCTCCCCATAGGGGAGAGGGTGGGGTGAGGGGGAAAAAGATCCTCATCACCCGTGCCCGAGAACAGTCGAGAGAATTTACTGCCCGACTCAAGAAACTCGGTGCAGAGGTCGTCGAATTTCCAACCATTGAGATTGTCCCTCCTTCCAGCTGGAAAGCGCTCGATCAGGCCGTCGACCGGCTCATATCTTATGACTGGATCATCTTTACCAGCGCCAATGGGGTCGATTTCTTCCTCCAGAGATTGAAAGAGAAAGGAAAAACCCGGCGTTTTCCCTCCGGGATAAAGACATGTGCCATCGGACCTGCCACAGCCGAACAACTGAAGAAGAAGGGGATTCGGGTCGACTCTATCCCGAAAGAGTTTATAGCGGAAGCCATCCTCGACGAATTTAAAAAGATGGGTGTTGAAGGAAAACGAATCCTTCTTGCCCGGGCCCAAAAGGCGCGGGATGTCCTGCCAAAAGGGTTGATAAAGATGGGAATGCAAGTGGACATCGTTGAGGCTTATCGAACGATCAAACCAAAAGGAGGGGCAAAGCGATTGAGGAAACTCCTGGAAGAAAAGAATGTGGATGTGATCACCTTTACCTCCTCTTCTACGGTGAATCACCTTGCTCAACTCCTCAAGAAAGAGGACTTGAAAAAAATGTTGAAAGGCGTTGCCATTGCCTGTATTGGACCGGTAACTGCACGGACGGCGAAAACATGGGGAATGAGGGTCCACATTCAACCCAAGGAGTATACGATACCGGCTTTGACCCGTGCCATCGCTGATTATTTTTCAAACAATTCATTAGAATAATCCCCCCTCGATCCCCCTTTATAAAAGGGGAATTAATTTACCCCTCCCTTTATAAAAGGGAGGATGGGAGGGATTATCAATTTATTTAAACTAAATGTCCTCTATTCCCTCATCACCCATTAAAGTCATCCTCTTCGATCTGGGCAATGTCATCCTCCCTTTCAACCACTATCAGATTGCGGAGAAACTCTCTTTGTTCTCCCTCAAAGAAGAACTCAGAGATCCCTCAAAAATATTCTCCCACCTCTTTGACTTCCAAAACGGTGCGGTCAATCTTTACGAAACCGGAAAGATATCCTCTCTTCAGTTTTTTCAATCTCTCAAAGAACGCTTTTGCCTCCCCCTCTCCCTTGATGAGTTTACTCCCATCTGGAATGACATCTTCTGGGAAAACCTGGAGGTCTCTGAAATCATCCGCTCATTGAGAGGGAAGAAGAAGCTCGGCCTCCTTTCCAACACCAATCCCTTACATTTCGATTACATCCTCTCGAAATTTCCCATTGTTCGGATCTTTGATAAATGGATTCTATCTCATGAGGTGGGATTTTAAAAACCGGCTTTAGAAATCTTTCAAAAGGCGATCGAATGGGCTTCGGTCGAACCGGAAAAGATCCTTTTTATCGACGACATGAAACAACATGTCGAGGTGGCAGCCTCTTTAGGGATGGAGGGAATCCATTTTATTTCTGCTTCCCAACTGAAAGAGGAGTTAGACGCAAAACTGATTGAATATGGCAGAATACCTCTGTAAAGAATTCCGTATGTTAAAAACAAAGTGGCGGATTGTACTAAGGTATGTCCTGTTTCAAATTCCTGGCTTTGTTCTATTGGTCCTGATTCTAATTCTGGTTCGACACTAGGTGGATCTCCCCAAATGGTTCTTCTGGGGGGCTCCGATGATCTGGATAGTCAAAGATGTCGTCCTTTTCCCATTCGTATGGCGCGCCTATGAACGGAATCATTCAAAAGACCTGCGTTTTTTAGTGGGCAATGAAGGCCTTGTAGAGGAACGATTTGCGCCATCAGGCTATATTCGCGTCCATGGTGAGCTGTGGCGGGCGGAAACGATGGAAGATAGTCCATCCATCGAAAAGGGAGAGGCTGTCTCGGTTCGAGGAATTCGTGGGCTTGTTCTCCTCGTCCGTCCAGGAGTGACTGGGTAGGGGAGCCCCTCTGTGGGCTCCTTAGAAGGATGGTCACACTTGCCTGCGGTAGGCAGGGAAGACCTCCCTACGTAAATGGTAAAATCAATTTTCATCCTTCGCAGGTACCCTAAGACCATTCATTTAGGGCTCCCTTTGATCTGCACATATCGGGCGATGCCATTTCTTGTGATGAGCCCTATGATCTTATCTCTTTCTGTAATGACAATCCTTCCTTTATCCTCCTTGATCATCAATTCAAGGGCCTTCATC
>JASEIE010000086.1 GCA_030024065.1 Thermodesulfobacteriota bacterium | reverse complement strand
TCCGAACCGTGAGGGGCCGCTGAGATCTCTCCGCTCAGATCCTTCCCGGGGAGATGCCTGTTCATATGGATCCCCTTGGACCAGAGAGGGCTTTTCGATACGTCATAGACCTTTCCTTCAAAAGCGATATAAACCGGCTTTCCGTCTTTTCCATTGCAGGATAGCAGTTCTTCTGGAGTGAATTCTTTCATTTCTTTCCTCTCTTGTCAGAAACAGATCAAAGTCGGATTGGGTTCGTTTGGTAAAATCCACATTTGAGAAGGTAACCGTATCATTATTAGCCGTTTCCCTTCGACAAGCTCAGGCCGAACGGCTAATGAATTGATTTTTAATATTCTATACTCCGTTCGTGGTGAGCCCTTCCTTCGACTTCGTTCAGGACATCCGGGAAAAACCCGTTCGCCCTGAGGCTCTCGAAGGGAGCGAACGGTTCGCTCGGGACAGGCTCTGTCGAACCATGAACGGACTTATGGCACACCCCTCTCGAGGGAGAAAGATAGAGTGTGGTCGCTATGGTATGATTTATTTCTTCTTTGCCGGGGCTTTTAGAGTCGCAAATTCCACCACATAATAGGTCAGCGCCCAGCGCTCCTGTTCAGGGAGTTGATCCCATTTGACCATTGAGGTATTCGGGATTCCCTTTGTGGTTATATCGAATACCTTCTGGACATCCCCCTTTCCCCGCGGCCATTGACTCAAAGGTTTTGTAAAGTCGTTCGGAGGGGGTTTGAGAGCAGATCCAATCTGACCCTTACCATCTCCCTTAGGCCCATGACAGGTCACACAATTCTGTTCATAGAGTTTTTTGCCCTGGCTTAAGAGCTCGGGACTCTTTTTGGGAGGCTTTGGAGCCTGGCAAAAAACGGAATTGTGAGACAGTAGGGTGAGGAAAGCCCCCATCATGACCACACTTAAACATTTTTTCATATCGTCCCCCTTATGAATTCCGATCGAAAATCAAATCATTTATCGGTTTCCTCTTTCTCCGTTTCCCAGATGGAGACAACAGGGAAAAACTTAGAAAAAAGGATAATGGCTAAGGTGAATCCCGCGCAGAGACCTGCCATCATCGACCATTCCACCCACGAGGGCATATAGGAGCCCCTGAGATAGGATAGGCGAGGTTCGCCAAGGGAGGGAATGATGATGAGATAGCGCTCAAGCCACATCCCGATCACCACGGAGATAGAAGCGATGAGAAGCAGGGGGGGCGTGCGCTTAAAAACCAATAAAGGAAAGGGAATGACAAAACAGAGAAGGACCATGATCCAGAAAAGAGGGGCATATCTTCCTGTCAATTTGCTCCATAAGACGGCCAGTTCATGGGTTCCGCCGCCATAGGCAACGGTCAGATGTTCGGCAAAGGTGAAGTATGCCCAGAGAAGCGCGAAGACAAGGAGGAGCAATCCCATATTGTTGAAATGATAGGGGGTCAAATAATCCTCCAGACGGTAGATCCGTCTGAGAAGAATAGTCACGATAATGATTGTCGCTATGCCTGAAAAGATGGCGCCGGTCACGAAATAAGGAGCAAAGATTGTGCTTAACCACATGGGCTGGGTCTGCAGTCCGAAAACCCAGGAGACCACTGTATGGACACTCACCGCTATAGGGATGACTGCGATGCATAAGAAGCCTACTGCCTTGTTTATTGTCCTCCAATGACTTTCTGTTCCGGTCCATCCGAAGGAGAGAGGTTTATAAAGCCATCGCCTTCCCGGAAACCGATCCCTGAGAAGTCCAATGTCCGGGATCATGAGGACGTAAAGAAAGATGATGCTCACAGTAAAATAGGTCATGATACATGCGAAGTCCCAGATCAACGGAGATTTGAACTGGGCATGAAGCGGCACCCAGTAGAATCGAAAGGATCTTCCCAGATCGAAAAGGATATTGGTTGGGCCAGCCGCAAGGGCAAAGACGGTGACCGCTTCAGCCGCCCTGCCAAAAGGGGTTCCCCATCGAGCGTGGGTAATCCTGAGCACGGCTGACACCAGAGCGCCCGCATGGCTGATACCGATGAAAAAGACGAAGTTGACGAGGTAGAGGGTCCATGACATGGGATGGCCCATCCCGGTTTCGCCAAGGCCCCATTTATATTGCCAGCCAAAGGCAAAGAAGGACCAGAGGAAGATGATGGAAAGGGGGATCACAGCAAGCCAGAAGGGCCACCCTGTTTGAGTCAGAGGTTTGAGGATGGGACTGTATTTTAGGGCAAGGGCCTCTCTATCGATCATCCCATTCTCCCTCCTTTAGGTAATAGACCTTTGGCTCTGTCCCGAGGTCTTCTAAGAGACGAAAGGCCCGGCGGCTCTTTGAAAGTCTGTAGACCCGGCTTTTCGGATCGTTGAGATCACCGAAAGAGATGGCTTCGGATGGACAGGTCTCTGCACAGGCAGGAATGAGTTCTCCGTCTCTGATCCTTCGCTTCTGCCTCTTTGCATCCTCCTTTGCTTTCCGAATTCTCTGGATGCAGAAATTGCATTTCTCTGTGATTCCCTTTCTTCTCTTATAAACATCGGGATTGAGTCCCCTCTTATATTCATCCGGCCAGGAGGGCGCATGCCAGTTGAAATAACGGACCGTATAGGGACAGTTGGAGATGCACATCCTGACCCCAATACAACGGGGATAGATCTGTGCCACGATGCCTTCGGGATTTTTATACGTGGCCTCCACAGGGCAGACCGCCGTACAGGGTGGGCGGTCGCACTGCATGCAAGGAATGGGAATGAAGTGCATCTCCACATCGGGATAGTTTCCCTTCACTTCGGAGATGAGGTTCATCCAGAACTTTGCCCTGCCGAGTTTTGCCTCCTTCCCTCCTGCAAAGGGAACATTATTCTCCTGACGGCAGGCCACCACACAGGCCTGACAGCCCGTGCATCTGTCGAGATCGATCACCATTCCCCATCTATACATCATCTACCCCGTGTTCCGTGTCCGTCTTTACTCCGAACTCTACACTCCGAACTCCGAACTTTATTCTACGCCTTATATACCTTCACCCTTGTGGAGAAGTGTGAAAGAAATCCACCCAGATAGTCATACTCCCTGCCGAGAAGATCGTTTGGGTTCATCCCCCTACCTTCTGCCCAGCGGCCATACGCCCGATGACCTTGACCGTAAGGGATATGGATACACTTTGGATGGGTCCCGGTAAAGAGTCTCGCCTTGGTCTTCACCTTCCCCACTTTTGATTCGACCCAGATCGGATCTCCGTCTTTAATCCCCATGGTTCGGGCTGTCTCCGGATTGATCTCCACCCAGGAATCCCATCTCTCCCTCAGATGGGGTCCAAAGATCTCTTGGAGAAAGGGCTGGTTAGCTCCCCTTCCTTCTGCTGTGGTCATCAATTTATAGTGAATGAGATGGAAAGGGAAATCTTTCTCCTCTCCGATGAGGCGCGGTTTCTCAAAATGGGGAAGAAAAGCCTTATCCTCTTTTGCCTCTATCTTCAACTCCTTTAGAATTGAATCCAGATCCTTCGAACCTTTCTTCGATAATTGACTCAGGTCTCGCTCCATGATTTGAGAATAGAATTCAAACCTCTCCGAAGGGGTATTAAACCTCTTCCTCCACTCGCCGAAGGGATAAGAATCATCCCACCATCCTCCAGTCTCGATCAGGGCTTTCCAAAACTCATCAAGATCTTTTGCACGGATAGAACCGCGTTTTGATCTAAACACCCCCCGGAAGGGCTCCATCAATGCTTCCTTCATGTCCTTCCAGGGGAAAGATTTTGCAACACTTCCTCCCAGGCCTTTGGCAATCTCGATTAAAACATCTCCTGTATTCCGCACTTCGTGAAGCGGCTTGTCAAGGACAGGACTTCGAAGTCCGACCATCGGGAAGCCCGGTCCTGGTTCAGGATGGTCGTCCTGCCAGCGTTCGAGATAAGTTCCATCCGGAAGAACAAGATCGGCAAACCTTGTGGTTTCATCCATAAAGGGTGAGAAGCTGACGATGAAAGGGATCTTATCTAAGGCGGTGCGGAATTTCTCTGATTCGGGAATACTGAAGAGAGGGTTGGTGTAGTAGAGTAAAAGGGTATCGATCGGATAGGGTTCTCCTCTTCCGATTTTTTCCGGAAGGATGTACGGAACCTCTTTGGCAAAAGGAAATGGCAAATCCCCTGCCCCGTCAATGCGAGGCAGGGAAAGCCCTTTCTCTGCAATAGGGTCTTTTAGGACCGATGGCCATTTTTGAAAGGGAGGTTTTCTCTGGCGAAGAAGCCCTCCAGGGCGATCGATCGATCCCATGAGCGCATTGAGACTGTCGATCGCCATCTGGGCATAGGTGCCATTTGTCTGCATTCCCACTCCTCTTCCTGAAATGGCAATCGAAGGCCGGTGAGAGGAAAATTCTCTGGCGATCTGTATGATCCTATCCTCTGGGATTCCCGTGGCCTGAGAGACCTGCTTTGGAGAATATTCTTTCAGGACGAGGGTTTTAAATCCGATATGGCTCTTTCCGCTCGAATCCTTCCAGTCGTCGAAGCCGAAGGTATAACGGGAAACGAAATCCTGATCGTATCTCTTCTCTTTGATGATCCAGTGAGCCATTCCGAGGGCGAGGGCGCCGTCTGTCCCCGGTTCGATGGGGATCCACTGATCGGCCTTTGAGGCTGTTACGGAGAACCGGGGTTCGACCTGAACCAACTTGCCCCGTATCCCCGGTCTTCCTCTTCTCAGAGATCCATATCCCCGAAGGTTGATCATGGACGATCGCGATGCTTCCAGAAGAGCGGCCCCAAAGGAAAGGACATAGTTTGTCTCTTCCCAATGGATGGAGAGAAAATCTCTTTCACCCATGGTGAAGAAGTGTCCCTTCAGAATCCCTTCTGATCCTCTGTAAGGATTTCCAAGGTGATTGGGAGAGCCATAGGCCTCCATAAATCTATTCATCAGATCGAGCATATGACCGCGATACCGGCCTCCCAGGACGAGAAGCTGATGGGGTTGCCGCTCCTCGCGGAGTTTTTGCAATCTTTGAGTAACGAGAGGAATGGCTTCGTCCCAGGAGATCTTCTCCCATTTTCCCTCTCCTCTTTTTCCCTTTCTCCGCAACGGATACCGAATTCGATCGGGATCGTAGAGGACCTGAAGCCCGGCCTGGCCTTTTGGGCAGAGTCTTCCCCGATTGATTGGATAATCTTTGATTCCTTCTAATTTAACCGGCCAGTGATTGACCGATCGAATCCGAAGACCGCAACCACTTGGACATTGGAGGCAGATACCTGTTGACCAGTACTCCTCGTAGGGTATCCATTCCCCTTCCTTCGGAAGGGCATGGAGGAGCTCATCAGGAAGAGCCATCCCTAATGTGGCCGCACCGATCATCTTCAAGAGGTTTCTACGGGAGATCTTCATTGGTACAGTAATTGAGTTCGGAGTTCGTAGTTCGGAGTTTTGAAATTGGGTTTTTCTCCGAACTCCGAACTCATTACTCCGAACTGGTTAACTGGAGTGACACACATAACAATCGATATTTGCCTTTTTCTTCTTATGACAATCCAAACACCAGGCCATATCGTTTCTATCGACCATCTTTATCGGTCTCTCTTTTTTACCCGTAAGGCCATGACAGACCGAACAATCGATACCGTTTTGAACATGAATCCAGTGGGGAAAGACAACAAATTTCGGAAGTTCATACATTCTCTTCCAGGGAATCTCTCTTCCCCCTTGAACATACTTAACCACTTTAAGAGCTTCGGGTTTCTTGCTGATCGCATCAGTCGAATGGCAGGCCCGACAGAGGTCAATATTCGGGATTCCCGCAGAGCGATGCCTTTCTGCATAACGATGGCAGAAAGTGCAATTCAAATTGGCCGCTTCTTTATGGCGGATATGATTAAAGAGAATGGGTTGATCAACCGAAACCCAGGCAAAAATCGGAAAGACGGAGAAGAAGGTTCCTTTTGTCTGAACAGGGAATCTGTGGTAGGCCACAATACCAAAGAGGAGAATGAGGACAATACCAATCGAGATTCCAAATCCCTTTCTCATGGGGCAACCGGTGCAAAGAAGGGCGACAATCCGCTTCAATTGTAGTGCGTCTAAACTTCTTTACATACCCCGTTCGCCCTGAGCTTGTCGAAGGGTGAACTATATCGAGGGGCTCCGCTCATGGTTCGACATGCCTGTCCTGAGCAGACCGTTCATCCTTCGAGAGCCTCAGGACGAACGGTGCGTCGAAGGGCTCACCACGAACGGACTGTAAAGTGATGATTGACATACTACACTATCCATTGGATATGAATTATCTATATGCGATGGGGTATCATCCTGTCAAGAAAAACAGACAGACGCTTTGAAAAAATCCTTGAAGCTAAAACAACAGTTGATCCAGGCTGAAAAGAACCATTACTGATAGCATATAAAAATTAACCGTTCTGAATGCGAGGCGAAAAGGATTGGCCTTAGGCCGGCCAAGAAGGGTTTTTGAGACTTTCCATACCAACCAGAAGCCCAGTATGGGAAGACCACCGAGAATGGAAAAGGAGTTTCCAATTCCAAACAGGGGGATCAGAAAGCTACTCACCACAGTTGCAAAGACCCATACGAGTGAGATCTTCTCGACCTGATTAAGACCCCATGCATGAATAAGAGAGGGAAATCCTGCCCTCTGGTAGTCTTTTCTGAA
The DNA here is from genome assembly GCA_030024065.1 of Thermodesulfobacteriota bacterium. Next base: position 5,696 of record JASEIE010000086.1, on the reverse strand, counting down.
ATCGAGAAGAAGCAGCCAGGAGTGAGGGATCTGCCATATAAAAAAGAATGAGCAGACGGCTAATATCTGAGCTTCCAGATGGCCTCCCCCTGAAGACCAGCCGATCGCAGGCGGGATTGCACCCACCATGGCTCCAGGTATTGCGGCAAAAAGAGTTCTTTTCTTAAGTGGGGTATAAACACCGTTATACAAGAGCACAGCGAACAGACCTAAGAACAGGGCTTTTCCATTTGTTCCCGCATAGAGGATAAAAAGTCCAAGCATGATCAGAAAGAGGGATATTTTCAAAGCTGAGGATGGCGAAAGTTTCCCCGAGGGAATGGGGCGACCCTTTGTCCTTTCCATCCTCTGATCTTCTCTTCTTTCCTGATATTGATTGAGGGCAGAGGCCCCTGATGCCAGAAGGAAGACGCCCGCCAGCATCAGAAATATCCTCAGTGAAATCCCTTGATAGGCCAGGATGAAACCCGTTGCCGTCGAGAGGGTCACAAAGGTCGAAAGCCTAAACTTAATCAGATCGATCAGAAGGGATAGCCAGTGGTTGAGAACTTTCATTTCAATTCCTTCATATACCGGACCAGTTCATTGATTTCCTCTTCTGTTAAGAGGCCCTTTTGAGAAGGCATGATGGGAGGAAAACCTTTGACCACATCCGCATTCGGTTCGATCAGAGATTTCTTCAGATAGGTATCGTCCGCCTGCATCTTCCTCTCTTTGCCGTCTGTTATAACGATGACCGTCTTTCCGAAAAGGCCCTTGAGGGTGGGCCCAATCCTTGTAGTGCCATCGAGGCTGTGGCAGACCACGCACCCTTTCTCCTGAAGCAACTGCGGCCCTCGGGGAAGGCCCTTGGATTTCTCGATCTGCAGCTCCTTTCCTTTTTCCTCATACCACCGGTTGAACTCCTCCTCTGAAAGGACTTTTACTCTGGTGAGCATATAGGCATGTTGCTGGCCGCAGTATTCGGCACACAAAACATCATAGGTCCCCACTTCTTTAGCTTTAAACCATAGGGGAGTGACCATCCCCGGTACAGCATCCTGTTTGACCTTGAAGGCAGGGATATAAAAACTGTGGATCACATCCTGCGAGGTGAGCAAGAGATGGATCGGTTTTCCCACCGGGACCAACAGCTCTTCTGTTTTAATTCCATTCTCATATTCGAAAAGCCAGGACCACTGCCGTGCCGCCACCTTCACCTTGAAAGCCCCTTCGGGAATCTTTTTCAAAGAGCGGAATCCTGTCCACCCATAATAGAACATGGAGAGAACGAGAAGGGTGGGGATCACGGTCCAGAGAATCTCGAGCCAGAGGTTTCCCCGGATGTCTTCGGGCTGCGGGTTTCTCTTCCGGCGGTAGCGAATGGTAAAATAGATCATCAGGAAGGTGATGAGGACCAATATCGAGACGGAGATCGCCGCAATGAAGAGAAAGACATTCTCAACGATCTCGTTTGAAAGGCCTGTTACGCCGCGAATCATACTCCATCCACTCTGAAACTGTATCGCAGGTCCGTTCATGGTTCGACAGGGCCTGTCCTGAGCGAACCATTCGTCCCTTCGAGAGCCTCAGGGCGAACGGTGAGTCGAAGGGCTCACCACGAGCGGACTACGGCACATTAAAAATCAATTACTTAACCCTTCGTCCTGAGTGTGTCGAAGGGCGAACGGCTCATTGTGACACAGTCTCTCTATCGAAAAGCCACATCGAGAAAGGTCAGACCGATGAAGAGGATCAGGATGGCCAGAACCCCTGGAATCATCCATCGGAAGAGCCTTAATCCCCTCTCATCTTTGAGATGCATAAAATAGTTGAGGATTAAACCCGATTTCAGAAAAGCGATCCCCAGGGCAACAGCCATGCTCCACTGCCCCCAATCCATCCCTGCCGCAGAAACAGCAATGCCTGTCAGGACCACCAAACTCACCCATACAAGAATATAGGTTTTCACTCCACCCTCTCCCGAAATCAAGTGATCAAATAAAAAAGAGGAAAGAGAAAAATCCAGATGATATCGACCAGATGCCAGTAAAGCCCGGTATTTTTTAACGGAAGGATACGTTCGTGATCGATTTTACCTCTCAGGATAAAGACAAACATCACGGAGAGGAGGCCTATACCAACGAGCACATGAAATCCATGGAGGCCGGTCATCGAATAGTAGAGGCCATAAAAGAGGACCTCCCCTCTCTCCCTTTCAAGAAGACCGGGGGCGTTGGGATAGACCCCGTGATGGACCTTCGAGGCCCATTCAAAATATTTATTGAAGAGGAAGAATAGTCCTAAAAAGATCGTTAAAAAGAGAAAGAGCAAGGATCTTTCGGACCTTCTGTTTTTCAGGAAGAAGATGGAAAGGGCCATGGTTAAACTGCTGGTGAGAAGGATCAGCGTGTTCAAAGCCCCGAGTGGTCGGTTCAATGCCTCAGCAGCCAGATGAAATATCTGCGAGTGGTTATAACGGTATACGGAATAGAGGATGAAGAGTCCTCCAAAGAGAAGAATCTCTGAAAGGAGGAATAGCCACATCCCCAATGTTGAACCGGTATCGTTTCTATGAGTCTCCATCGCCAGATCTCTTATGACTATACTCATATGGCCCTCGTTCAATCCGAGGGATCTCTACAAAATTCTCCTGAGGAGGTGGAGAGGGGATCTGCCATTCGAGCGTGGCTCCGCCCCATGGATTTTTATCTGCCTTTTCACCCCTCATGAGAGAATAGATGAGATTGGCAAACATCAAGATCAAGCCGGCAATTAAAATCCAGGAGCCGATCGTGGAGATCAACTGAAGGGAATGAAATTGAGGAAGGTAATCGTAATATCTTCTTGGCATTCCTTTCCAGCCCAGAATGAGCATGGGGAAATAGAGCATGTTAAACCCGACAAAGAGAAAGGCCCATGCGAGATATGGGATCTTTTTATGATACATACGGCCAAACATCTTTGGGAACCAGTAATGGAGGGCCCCGAAAATGGCAAATCCTGTCCCCCCGAAGATGACATAATGAAAGTGTCCCACAACCCAGTAGGTGTCATGGAGATGGACATCCGTGGCAAGGGCTCCCTGAAAGAGGCCTGTCAGCCCTCCGATTGAAAAAAGAAAGATAAAGGTTAAGGCGAAAAGAAGGGGAGGGGCGACCTCTATGGAACCCTTATATAGAGTTGAGACCCAGTTAAAGACTTTGACGCCACTGGGGACGGCCACGAGAAAGGTGAGCAGAGAAAAGACGATTGAAGCGAGGTCGCTCTGTCCACTGACAAACATATGGTGTCCCCAGACGAAAGAGCCGACAATTGCGATGGCCAGACTTGAAAAAACGATTGCCTTATACCCGAAGATCGTCCTTCGTGCAAAGACGGGGATGATCTCCGAAATTATTCCCATGGCAGGAAGGATCATGATATAAACTGCCGGATGGGAATAGATCCAGAAGAGATGCTGATAAAGGAGCGGGTCGCCTCCTTTTGAGGGATCGAATATTCCAACTCCCACAAGCCTCTCCATCAGGGTGAGAAGAAGGGTAATCCCTATCACAGGAGTGACAAGAACCTGAATCCATGCTGTGGCATAGATGGCCCATACGAAGAGAGGAAGTCGAAACCAACTCATCCCTGAAGCCCGTAGCATGTGAGTGGTTGTCACAAAATTAATTCCTGTGAGAATTGATGAAAATCCCAGGATGAAGACGGCAAAGACAGCGAGGGGGACATTGACCGGCGTCCTCAGGCTATAAGGCACATAGAAGGTCCAGCCCGTATCCACGGGTCCGCCTCCTGTGAATAGGGAAAGAATGGCTAAAATGGCGCCCGTCATAAAGATCCACCATGAGAGGAGATTGATCTTCGGGAAGGCGACATCCCTTGCCCCGATCTGAATCGGAAGGAAGAAATTTCCGAAGATGGCAGGAATCCCCGGGATAACGAATAAGAAGATCATGATCACGCCGTGCAGGGTGAAGATGGCATTATAGGTCTGGGGTCTCATGATCGTAGGACCCGGTGCAATCAATTCGAGGCGCATCAGAAAACCGAGGATGACACCGATGGCATAGAAGAAGAGAATTGCAAAAAGATAGAGAAGCCCGATCCTCTTATGGTCGGTGGAGAAGATCCAACCCAAAATCCCTCTTATCCTGCCCTCATCTTCGTAAAAACTGGCCATCTGTTTTTACCTATTCTGTTTTGACTTCTTCCTTCCCCTCACCACAAGAAACAAGATGAAAAAGAAAGCAAAGGTTAAAGTGACGATTCCGGTAATTTTCAATGTATTGAAGACATATTTTCGACCTTTTGGGTCGTAACTGAAACAGAAACGCAAGACCTTGCTGATCGTGGGCCCGGTCCTTCCTTCAGATGCCTCAAAGAGCGCCATCCTCAGGTCAAAGGGCAGGATCTCCGTCCCATAAAGATATCGGGTGATCTTTCCATCGGGAGCGAGAATGATCAGGGCGACCGGATGTAAGAAATTTTTCCCCTCTCGCTTAAATTGAAAACCCACAGCGTCCGTGAGTTTAAGAATACTTTCCGGGTCGCCTGTTAAAAACCTCCAGGCTTCTTCCGGAAATGGTTTCTCGATCATCTTGAGATAGAGGTTCCTCTTTTCCGAGGCCAGAGGGGGGCCTTCCGTTTCATCAAAACTTACGGACAGAACGAGAAAATCTTTCCCAGGGTCTACGGGCAATCGGCTCAAGGTCCCGGAGAGATTAGATAATAAGAAACTGCAGACATCCGGACAGGAGAAAAAGACCGGGGCGAGGATTGTAGGTCTATTGATTAACTGTCTGAGGAGAACCGGTTTTCCATTTTCATCGCGGAAGGTCAAATCGAGGGGAATAAGGTGGCCCAGTTTTTCATCAATTCCAACCCCTTTTTGTTCGCGATATTCTTCGACATGGGCAAGAAGCCCGCCATGAAAAAAAACAATCAGGATGAACAGGACGGTTCTGACGATAATAAAATGAACAGGACGGCCGGGCATATTATATAAATTTACAGTAACCCTGCCTTAAAATCAATCTTATTTTGAAAGATTTGTATAAAGAAATAAAGAGATATTCAAACATCCAGGAACAGGTTATAATGTAACAAAAATCAGATGGAGGAGTGGAATATGGAGATTAAAAAGATAGGAGTAATTGGAGCAGGGCAGATGGGGAGCGGGATTGCAGAGGTGGCGGTTGCCTCAGGATTTGATGTCCTGATGAGGGATGTGAGTCATGAATCGGCCGAAAAGGGAAGAATGAGGATCATCACCGATTTTGACAAGCGGGTTCAAAAAGGAAAGATGACAGTTACGGAGAAAGAGGAGGCCATACAAAGGCTCTCCATAACGGTGAAGATGGAAGATTTCCGGGATTGTGATTTCATCATCGAAGCCGCTGTAGAGAACATCCCTTTGAAATGGGATATTTTTAAAAAAATAGAGGAGGTGGCTGGGCCGAAAACAATCCTTGCCAGCAACACCTCATCGATCTCGATCACACGGATTGCCTCTGTCACCCGAAAGCCGGATCGCGTGATCGGCATGCATTTCTTCAACCCAGCGCCCGTAATGAAGTTGATTGAGATCATCCGGGGATTGGTGACCTCCGATGAGACCTTTCAGATTACAAAAGAATTAAGTTTAAAACTAGGGAAGACCCCTCTGGAAGCAAACGATTTCCCGGGTTTTATATCGAGCCGGCTGATCTTTAGCT
>JASEIE010000085.1 GCA_030024065.1 Thermodesulfobacteriota bacterium | reverse complement strand
CTTGATCTGGGCAAGAATCATTTTCCCCTGGGCCCCTATCGGAAGAGAGATTGAGATCACCCACGATCTTTACTGGAAGATTGCAGTTTTTGCTATCATCTGGGTCCTTGTTCTTACGAAGTTGGGCGCTTACACCTACCAGAGGTTTAAATCCCTCCGCCGGGAAATGAAGCTTGTCGCCGAGGCTTCAGTGATTAGTACACTCATCCTTTTAGCGGCGGACTTCATCTTGCGTTTCGAATACATTCCCCGGACCTATATTGGAATCTTTTTTATTGTAAACTTCCTGAGCCTCGCTGTCGAAAAGATAATCCTCTTTAATATCGCAAAAGGGATTCGAAAGAGGGGAAAGGACAGGAAAAAAATCTTTGTCGTGGGGGTGGGAGAAAGAGCAAAGCATTTCGCCGAAACGGTTCAAAAAAATCTTGAATGGGGATTGGATATTGTTGGACTGATTGCTGAAAATCCTTCAGACAAGGGTAAAGACCTCTGTGGGAAGCAAATCTTAGGAAACTATAAAGAGATCGAAAATCTACTTCACCAGAATCCTGTGGACGAAGTGATCATATGCGCTTCTGGGAAGGAGTTAAGTCAGGTCGAAGAGATTCTTGAAACTTGCGAACGTGAAGGCGTTCAAGTCAGGATTAATTCAGATTTTTTTGGAAGATTGGTGAAGAAAGTTACTGTCGATGAGGTTTATGGCCTTCCTATTATCAGCTTTATCAATATCCCTGATAACGAATGGGCCTTCTACTTAAAGAGGTTATTGGATATTTTCTTATCTGGAATCTTGTTAATCATTCTTTCTCCTTTTTTCCTGGTGACTGGAATTCTGATTAAACTAACTTCTGAGGGGCCGGTCTTTTATGAATGGAATGTCATGGGGTTCAATAAGAAACCCTTCCGAAGTTGGAAATTCCGAACAATGATTAAAGACGCAGATGCAAAAAAAGAGACCCTCATTTCCTTAAATGAGATGAAAGGTCCTGTTTTTAAAATCGAAAACGATCCAAGGATTACTAAAGTTGGGAGATTTTTAAGGAAGTATAGCCTTGATGAACTTCCTCAGCTCTGGAGTGTCTTTAAGGGTGATATGAGTCTGGTCGGGCCGCGACCAGCATTCCCCCATGAGTTGGGAAGGTATGAAAGTTGGCATCGTAGAAAGCTGAGCATTAAGCCTGGGATTACTTGCCTTTGGCAAATTAGTGGTCGTAACAATATTAATGACTTTGACGAATGGGCGAGGTTAGATTTGCAATACATTGACAATTGGTCCTTATGGCTGGATCTCAAGATTTTATTTAAGACAGCCGGTGTTGTTTTAATGGGCACAGGTAAATAAAAAAAATCTATCAGACAACGATTATGGTAAATATCTGCGTAACAGGCATATGGCATCAGGGGACAGTTGTATCAGCCTGTTTGGCTGATTTGGGGAACAACGTTCACGGCGTTTGTGATGAGAGGAATGTGACTCTTTTGAATAGCGGACAACCTCCTGTGCATGAGCCCGGTCTGCCGGAAATTCTTCAACGTAACCTCAAAGCTGGCAGACTGTCATACACCACCAATTATGAGGAAGGGCTTGAGGGGGCGGAGTTCGTTTTTATCTCTACAGACACCCCTGTGAATATGAATGATGATTCAGACCTGTCTCCGATTTATGCTATTGCTGAAAACATCGGGAAGAATATCCGTAATGATATCATTCTGTGTGTCACAGCCCAAGTCCCAATTGGAACAACTGAGGATTTGGCCAAAGTTGTGCGAAGCTTGGCACCTGCTCATGTATGTTCGGTGGCTTATGTTCCCGAATTTCTTCGTTTGGGTATTGCTGTGGAGACATTCCGCCAGGCCGATCGCTTTGTCATTGGATGTAATGAGCCTGATGTTGCCAGGCGTGTTGCCGCTCTGTACGAACCGATAGGACGGCCTATCGTTTTTACAGATATCCGTTCAGCGGAGATGGCCAAGCACGCTTCAAACGTCTTTCTTTCGACATCCATTAGTTTCATCAATGAAATTGCGAATTTGTGCGAAGTCCTGGGGGCAAACGCTCTCGAGGTTGCCCGCATTCTTAAAATGGATAAGAGAATCGGGGAGAAGGCCTTTTTAAGTCCTGGGTTGGGGTTTGCGGGAGGTACGCTTGGCCGTGAAATCCGTGCATTGCAAAAACTTGCTATTACGCGTCAGATATCGACTCCGCTTCTGGACGCCGTTTGGGAGATCAATGCGGAACGCCCTCAGTTGGTAAGCCATCGCCTACGCGCTGCCCTTGGGACCTTAGAAGGTCATCAAATCGGCATTTTGGGATTAACTTATAAAGCTGGAACCAGTACCTTACGTCGAGCCATTTCTCTTGACATAGTGCGAGGTTTGGTAGAGCAGGGTGTGGAGGTTAAGGCATTTGACCCCCTTGCGAACCTGACTGAAGTTTCTGATTTACCGCCGATGCAAATGTGTTCTGATCCTTATGAAGTGGCTCAGGGGAGCAGTGCGCTTGTCCTGATAACAGAATGGGCTGATATCAATTCTTTGGATCTATATAGATTACGGCGAGCCATGCGAGGAGATGTCTTTTTGGATACACGCAATCTGCTCGATCCAGTCCGTATGGCCCAAGCCGGGTTCCGTTACTTCGGAATCGGGCGTTAAATTTAGAATTGGAAAGGAGTTTATCATCATGGGGCAATTATTGAAGAATCGAGTAGCCATCATCACCGGTGCGGGTCGTGGTATCGGTCGAGCTATCTCAGTGGCTTTTGCCCGTGAGGGCGCTTGGCTATTCCTGGCTGCGCGGACGGAGGCTGAGTTAGCAGAGACAGCAAATGCTTGTCGAGAGGTTGGTGCCAAGGCCCAGGTGGTGGTTACGGATGTTTCAAACCGAAATCAAGTGCAACGCTTGATTGACACAGCGATTCAGGAGGCCGGACATGTGGATATTTTGGTGAACTCGGCAGGCATATATGGTCCAATTGGTCCGACTGCGGATATTGACATATCTGGATGGACTCAGGCTGTGGAAGTAAACCTGTTTGGTCCACTCTATCTGTGTCGTGCACTGGTGCCGCACTTTATCCAACGCAAACAGGGCAAGATAATCTTGTTAGGTGGAGGAGGGGCGACGGCACCTCTGCCTAATTTCTCTTCCTATGCAGCTTCCAAGGCGGGTGTTGTTCGCTTAGCAGATACTCTGGCCGAAGAACTGAAACCATACAACATACAGATTAATGTGGTTGCTCCAGGTTTAGTGGACACTCGACTCCAAGATGAAGTATTGGCAGCAGGCAGCCATGCCGGTGGGCTTTTTGACAAGATCAGACAGGCCCGTGAGACCGGCACGGGAGCTATCTCTCCGGACATAGCTGCGAGTTTGGCCGTGTTTTTAGCTTCACCAGCTTCAGGCGAACTAACCGGTAAATTGATAGCCGCGCCCTATGATCCTTGGCGTGAATGGGCCGGGAAGGCTGAAGAACTCAATGCCACACCCCTTTACACCATTCGCCGTTTGGATCCCTTCACCATTAAACCTCTCCTGAAAGACCTCGGTTATTAGTTATTGATTATTTGTTATATGAAAAAAAATAATAGGGAAAGTTTTAAGAGTTTTGAAGAGTTAGATTGCTGGAAGGCGTGTACTGAGGTGCGTCGATTTATTGCAACATTAGTAAGAAAATATCCAAAGGATGAAAAGTTTGGATTAGTTGATGACATGAAAAGAGCGGGTAGGTCAACTACTCACAACATTGCCGAAGGGTTTGGCAGATTTCACTATCAAGAAAATATACAATTTTGCAGACAAAGTCGCGGATCTCTCCACGAACTGATCGATCAATTAATTACTTCCAAGGATGAAGCCCTCATTGGCGATGCGGATTATAATCAGGGGCGGGAACTTATTTCGAAATCGCTTGTACTTCTGAACGGTTATATAGCATACCTCATTCGTTGTAAAGAAACGGTTAAAAAAGAGGACTGATAAACAAATAACAAGTAACAAATAACCAATAACAATTAACGGAGGCATTATGATCATTACACGTACTCCTTTTCGAGTCCCATTGGGTGGGGGTGGGACGGATCTTCCGTCATATTACTCCAAGTATGGTGGGTTCATCTTCAGTGCGGCGATTGACAAGTATATGTTTATCAGTATCAACCAGCCGATTGTCGATGAGCTCATCCGGATTAAGTATTCGAAAAGCGAAACAGTCTCCAGCGTTGATGAGGTCCAGCATGAGATTGTTCGAGAGATTCTCAGGTGTCTCGGTATTAAAAATAGGATTGAAGTGACTTCAATGGCAGATGTACCGGCAGGTACGGGGTTGGGATCTTCCGGCGCCTATACGGTCGGCCTTTTAAACGGGCTCCACACGCTAAAACGGGAATCCCTAACCCTTCAACAACTTGCTGAAGAGGCATGTAAAATCGAGATCGATATCCTCGGAAAACCGATCGGCAAGCATGACCAATACATTGCTGCCTTTGGAGGGCTGACCTGCTTGGAAATTGAAAAGGATGGGACGGTAAAGGTCTGTAATGGTCAAATCAGCCATGCAGTCATTGATGAGCTTGAAAAGAACATCCTCCTTTTCTATACCGGGATCTCAAGAGACGCAAACGAGATTCTTTCCTCCCAGAGTCAGGCGGCAAAGGAGGATGATAACCGAGTAGTGGATACCTTACACCGAATCAAAGAGATAGGATACCAGGTCAAGGAGGCGCTGGAGGATGGTAACCTGGCAAAGTTCGGTTATCTTCTTGATAAACATTGGCAGACAAAGAAGAATCTTTCGGGAAAAATCTCTGATTCCCGGATCGACCGGCTCTATGAAAAGGCAAAGGAGAATGGTGCCCTCGGGGGCAAGATCATGGGGGCAGGCGGTGGAGGCTTCTTCATGTTCTATTGTGAAGAGCATAGGAATCGATTGCGGAAGGCCATGGCAGAAGAGGGACTCCGGGAGATGAGATACCGGTTTGACTTTGAAGGTAGTAAAGTCCTTATAAACCTGTTCAATCCGAGAGATGGATGTTCCTTCAACCATTAAATTTCGACCCTCGAGTAATCCCAAAGCCATTTCTGACTTAATTTTTAAGTCAATATCTCCAAACAAAGACCAAATAAACCGTATTGTAGGTTGATGAAAAAACTTGAAGTCGGGATCATTGGTTGTGGTTTGATTGGTGATAAAAGGGGGGGTGTGCTTTCCCAATTTCCGGACTGCCATCTCAAGTCGGTCTATGACATAAACCCGGAGAGAAGCAGGCAACTTGCTGAAAAATTTGGGTGCTCAGTCGTCCAGTCATCGGATGAGATTTTTGAAGATAAGGAAATCGGCATCGTGATTGTTTCTCCCATCAATAAGTACATAGCGCCAATTTCTGTTAGAGCCTTGCAGAGTGGTAAGCATGTCCTTTGTGAGAAGCCACCTGGCAGAAACCTAAAAGAGACAAAGCAATTATGCGAAGCGGCGTCTCGGTCCAAAGGAAGATTGAAGGTTGGTTTCAACCATCGCCACCACCCAGCTATTTCCAAGGCAAAAGAGCTGATGGATCATGGGGAAATTGGTCCTCTCTATTATTTGCGCTGTTTTTATGGTCACGGTGGAAGACCTGGATACGATAAAGAGTGGCGAGCAGCGAAGGAGCTTTCCGGAGGGGGTGAATTACTGGATCAAGGGATTCACGTTGCAGATTTGTTTCGCTGGTTTCTTGGAGAGCTTGAAGATGTTTATGGTAATACTCCTACCTATTTCTGGAATATGGAGGTGGAGGATAATGCTTTTGCTCTCTTTAAGACCTCTAATGACCAGACAGCCCTGATGCACACGAGTTGGACTCAGTGGAAAAATCGTTTCACTTTCGAGATTTTTGGCGAAGCGGGGTATCTGATTGTGGAAGGTCTTGGAGGAAGTTATGGGACGGAAACCCTCCGAATCGGCAAGCGAAAACTGGTTAATGGTTATAAGTTATTCGTTAATAAGGAAAAAGAAAAAAGATCAGTTAGTGGTTATGAGTTAACCGTTGATAAGGAAAGACAGATTCCAGGTTCGTTAAATAAACTAATAACAAATCAACTTATAACTAATAACGTGGGTTCACGTTATGCGGGAGGGCCCCCTGATGAAGAGGTCATCGAATTTCCCGGCCCCGATATTTCGTGGGAAGCTGAGTGGAAAGAGTTTCTATCTGCCATTCGAGAGAATCGAGAACCAATGGGAAATGGGCAGGACGGTCTGGAGGCGATGAGGATGATCGAGGCCGTTTATAGATCATCAAGGGAAAACCGACCCGTTAAGATCAGTGATGAGTGAACAGTGATCAGCGAAGAAGGGGGGAAAGATAAATGGTAACCGAAGTAAAAACACATAAGGATTTAGAGGTATGGAAGCAATCGATCGATCTCGTGACGGATATTTATAGGATAACCGAAGGTTTTCCAAAAAACGAAGGATTTGGGTTGACATCTCAGATAAGGAGAGCATCTGTTTCGGTCCCTGCCAATATCTCTGAAGGGGCCGCTCGAAATTCAACAAAAGAGTTTATCCAGTTCTTATATATTGGCCTTGGTTCACTGAGCGAACTGGAAACCCTTCTGATTATTTCAGAGAATCTAAGATTTATACAAAGTGAGCCTTTCCTTAATAGAATTACCGCTTTAAGGAAAATGCTCATAAGACTCATTCAATCTTTACGAAGATAAACTAAGGTCTTGTTCACCGATCGCTGATCACCGGTCACTAATTATCCCATGAAAGCAATGGTTCTGGCAGCAGGGCTGGGCACTCGCTTGAGACCTTTGACCGAAGATAAACCGAAATGTTTGGTTCCTCTGGCGGGACGGCCTTTGATCGGTTGGACCCTTGAATGGTTATGTCGTGCGGGTGTGACAGAGTGCGTCATTAACCTCCACTACCTGCCAGAGAAAGTTCAACAGTATGTCGGAGATGGTTCCGGTTATGGTTTGAAAGTCACTTACTCTTATGAGCCCGAATTGCTAGGAACCGCTGGAGCGGTAAAGAAGGTTGCCTCTTTTTTTGGTACGCCCTTCTATGTGATCTATTCGGACAATTTCAGCCAATGGGACATTCGGAAACTGAAGTTTGAATATGAAAGGAACAATTCGATTGGAACAGTTGCTGTTCACTGGCGGGAGGATGTGACACAGAGCGGAATGATTGAATTTGACCAAAATAATCGCATTTTACGCTTGGAAGAAAAGCCAAAACCGGAAGGTGTGACAAGTCATTATGTAAATGCTGGCTTTTACTATTTGAATCCACGAGTCTTCAATTACATTCCTGAAGGGAAGCCATGTGATTTTGCCTTCAATGTCTTCCCAGAGATGCTCCGTGCTCGGGAAGAAATGTATGCTGTCAAAATGGAAGACCCCATTATTGGAATCGATACGATCGAATCCTATAACCGAGCAAATGAATTAGCCACAAGACTACGTTCCCAAAGTCTCCCTGACTGAATTTTTCAGTCAGGGACTTGATGGCATTTGGTTAAAGTGCTATTGTTAATTCAGATAGAGGCCCTATAGGCACAGGAGGGAGGGGCAACAATGCTCAAGGCACAGAAGGTTATCAGAGCTGAATATAGTGATGGAGTGTTTAAACCTCTCGAGAAGGTCAACTTGCAGGAAGGGGAAAAGGTGGAGATTGAAATCAAGGCCCAAAAGAGCAAGAAAATCGTATCTCTTCGGGGCATATGGAGAGGTATCGAAATAAATGAGGAGGACCTTGAAAAAGCAAGGAGCATATGGGAAAAGGAAGTCGAAAAGCAAATAAAAGATTTGGGGAAGGAACCCAGTGCCTGAACCCGGATTGCCAACGTATGTAGCCGATACACACAGCCTGATCTGGTATCTTACGGATTCACCAAGGCTCAGTCTCGCCGCAAACAGATGCTTCAAGCTCATAGAGGAAGGCAAGGGCAAGCTTCTTATTCCAGCTATTGTAATGGCAGAGATCATTTACATTGTGGAAAAAGGTAAGGTTGAGGCCAATCTGGACAGTCTGTTGGATAGAATTCGGGAGGCGGAGAATTTTGAATTGTTACCACTGGGGATTAATCAACTTTTGTGTCTTAAGGACCAGAAAAACATTAAAGAAATGCACGATCGTCTGATTGTCTGCGAAGCTCTTTTAAACAGCGCAAAAATAATCACCAAGGACGAAAAGATAAAGGAAGCTGATGTTGTCGAGGTCTTATGGTGAAAAATAATTGAAACAAGCAACTTTTCTGTATCTTTTTCCCCCTTCTCTTTCTGTCTAACCATGGACCGGAGTTTTCACGAAGTTTACCCAAAAAATTAAGGCAGGAAAAACTCTAACCTCAAAAAGAAAACCAAAATCCCAGACAATCAATTTTAGACCCCTTTGACTGAGGTTTTCAGTCAAATTTCCCCGTGCTGAAAAACCAGATAGACCGAACAGACGGAACAAACCGGACAGACAAGGTCAGATGAGCGATAAGCGAAAAGTCTTAATCACAGGCGTTGCCGGCTTTATCGGATCAAATTTGGCAGGACGACTGCTTTCGGAGGATTACAGGGTCATTGGAATTGATAATCTTGCTTATGGCTTACGAGAGAATGTTCCAGAGGGGGTCGAATTTTTTCAATATGATATTCGAAGGAGAGAGATCGCTCCATTGTTTGAGGGAGTTGACACGGTCTTCCATCTTGCCGCGAAAAATTGTATCGCAGACTGCCAGGCTGACCCTGTGGAGACGGCTGAGATCAATGTATCTGGGACAGTAAATGTCTTTGAAGCTGCAAGAAGAGCAGGGGTGAGGAAAATAGTCTATGCGGAGAGCTCTGCCCTTTACGAAGGATCGTCTACCTTGCCTACACCCGAATCCGAAATTAAGCCGGAAAGTTTTTATGCAGTGAGTAAGCTTGCATCAATGTATTTCGCCGAAGCTTATAAGAGATTCTACGATTCCCAATTTACGGCATTACGTTACTTCTGCGTCTATGGCCCTGTTCAGGATTACCGGCGGACAATACCACCTGTAATGAGCGCCTTTATCATTAAACTCCTTAAGGGCGAAAGGCCGACCATCTATGGAACCGGTGAGAAAAAACGGGATTTTGTCTATGTGGAGGATGTGAATGACTTTCATTTGATGTGTATCCGAGAGGAGAGAACAGACGGAAAGGCGTTCAATCTCGGGTCAGGGACCAATTATTCGGTTCATGAGATTCTTGATAAGATCGCCAAAATGTTGGGAGTGGTTCCCGAGCCCATCTATAAAGATGATCTCCCCGGGGAAACCCGGGTGACTCTGGCCGATATTACTTTGGCAAAAAGCTTGGGGTGGGAACCTCAAACCTCTTTAGAGGTGGGGTTAGAGAGGGCCATCGAATATATTCGATCTGAGATGAAACGGGGGAGGATCCCATAGAAGAGGGAATAATAAAATGATGAATTATATTGAAAATTATCTTAGAGAAACAGAGAGGCTAATAGCATTAGTTGATCAGAGCATGATTCAACGAATGGTTGATTATTTGATTGATATCCGCCGAGAAAATGGCCGGCTCTTTTTTCTCGGTGTGGGGGGTGGGGCTGCCAATGCCTCTCACGCGGTCAATGACTTTAGAAAAATTTGTGGGATAGAGGCCTATACCCCAACAGATAATGTCTCAGAGCTGACTGCTCGAACAAACGATAGCGGTTGGGAATCTGTCTTTGTGGACTGGTTGAGAGGAAGTAAGCTCAACTCACGAGATGCTATATTTGTACTCTCTGTAGGAGGAGGAAATTCCGAAAAGAACGTCAGCGTCAATTTAATTCGGGCCCTTGATTATGCCAAGGAAGTCGGTGCCAAAATCTTTGGAATTGTCGGAAGGGACGGTGGATTTACGGCAAAGATGGCTGATGCCTGCGTGATTATCCCCACTGTAAATCCTGAAACAATAACTCCTCATACCGAATCTTTTCAGAGCGTCCTTTTACATCTCATTGTTTCACACCCCTCGCTCAAGGTTTCGGAGATGAAATGGGAATCAGTAAGATGAAAGCAAGAGCTATTTTCCTCGATCGTGATGGAGTGATTAACAAGGTGATTCTTCGGGAAGGTAGACCTTTTTCACCCAGAAGACTGGATCAATACGTTTTGAACGATGGAATCAGGGAGGCTGTCCATCAGCTGAAAGCCAATGGATTTAAAATCATAGTGGTAAGTAATCAACCCGATTTGGCCCGCGGTGAAATGACTGAAGATATTCTGCATTCCATGACGGAACGACTGAAGTCAGAGATTCCAATTGATGATATTTATATCTGTCCCCATGACGACCACCATCAATGTTCATGCCGGAAACCCAGACCAGGCATGCTTCTTCAAGCTGTTCAGAAATGGGATATCAATCTTACCGAGTCTTTCTTAATCGGGGATACATGGAAGGATATGGAGGCTGGCAAAGCTTGTGGATGCAGAACGATCTTATTGGATGCTTCCTATAACCAAGATGCCCACTCTGATCTCCGGGTAAAATCCCTTTCTGAAGCCGTTTCCATCATTCTTGAAAAGTCAAAGCCAATCCAAAATTGAAAGCCATTAATTTTTCCGAGATTTACGGCCTTTAAATTAAAAGAGGAGGTGGGGGATGCAGATCTTTATCGATTCCGCAAATCTGAAAGAGATTGAGAAGTGGGTGAGGTTCGGCATTGCCGATGGGGTGACCACGAATCCAACTATCATGCTTAAGGACGGCATCACCGATATGGAGAAAGGTGCTAAGGAGATTGCTGGTATTTTGGATGGCAAACCAATAAGTGTGGAGGTCATCACGGACAATCCCGAAGAGATGTTGAGCCAGGCTCGAGAGTTCTCTTCGTGGGCTAAGAACATTGTGATTAAAATCCCTATCATCAATCAATACGGAGAACCATGCCTCGAGGTCATCAACACATTGGAGAATGAAGGGATTAGAGTCAATGCCACTGCTGCGCTTTCTTTCGGGCAGATGGCACTTTCAGCTAAAGCGGGTGCGACTTACTCCAGTATATTTTCTGGCAGAGTGGCTGATGAAGGCGCTGATCCCTGGGAATTGGTCACCATGTCAGTGGAATGGCTCGAACACTGGGACTACAAGACAAAAATAATCGTAGGGAGCATAAGAAGTGTCATCGATATCCAAAATGCTGCAATCTCTGGCGCCCATGTCATTACCATTCCCCCTCAATTCCTCAATAAATGGGTTGATCACAAATATTCCCGAGATACCGTCAAGCAGTTCATGGACGATGCGAAAAAGGCCTTTACCAACTTTAAAAAGTAAATTACAACCTTTGACTCAAAAGCTCAAATACCTGAAGATTGATTTGATCATATGTTATGGTGGATTGTGGGCATCACGGCAGCGTTATTGAGAATGCTTGGTTATATTCCGTAGTCTTTCAAAATGTGGAAGACAAAATCGGGAAAAACGTCAGTGGATTCTCTCTGCGATCTGCTCCTCCCACCATATTCCCGTCCGTCGCTTCCAAACCCGCCTCGAAGAAATCACCATTGAGCATCCGTAGATTTAAAGACGCTTTAACAAAATATCCCTTTGACGCATACCTCCTGCCTTCATTTTGAAGTCAACTCGGTTGTTTAAGGCTTCGTCTTACCTTTTCGATAATGCCTGAATACAAAAGAGTTAATATATGGAGCTGGACAAGACCAAAGAGCTTGGCGGAAGTCCTGTTATAGGAGGCAAAATGGAATCAACATCAATAAAAGACCCGAATGGCATCGGGAAATGGATTCTCATTCTGGGGTGTCCGTTGCAAGAGAAACATTCCCTTACGGACCATATCGAGAGGGTTTCGGGGCCGACGTTTGCCGATTGCGCATCCTGTGAATTTCAACAAGGCAGGGACTTTGAGTTTCGCGACCCAACGGGGGAATTTCCTATTGTCGTACATCCTCACCTATTGAAGTGCGGGTGTCCTTCCAGCCCGGCAAAGGAAGCCAGAGAGACCAGGAAGACCGGATAGAGACCGAATGACCAAATCAACGAAGTAGACCAGATAGACCAGATTGGAGGACGAATCAATGATGTTAGAGAAAAGGTACGGGATGGGGTGGATTCCGGATTATCCTGACTTCAGGGATTATACGGAGAAGACGGAGGAGGTGAAGTCGGTCCTTGAGCCTACGGGGGTGCTGAAGGCCAAGAAGCTTCCAGTCTCCATTGATCTCAGGGAGCACTGTTCTCCTGTCGAAGATCAGGGAGGGCTTGGTTCTTGCACAGCCCATGCAGGGGTAGGGATCATTGAATATTGCGAGAGGAAGTCCTTTGGGAGGCACATCGATGCTTCGCGGCTTTTCCTCTACAAAGTGACGCGAAACTTGATGAAGGTGAAGG
>JASEIE010000084.1 GCA_030024065.1 Thermodesulfobacteriota bacterium | reverse complement strand
CCATCATTGCCTTGAGTTTTTCAATAACCTCATCCAAATCTTTTTGACCGAAGCTATAACCCATAGCCTCCATCTTGCTCCCAATCGCCCCCGAAGGCTGACGGCTCAATGCCGTAGAACCGAACTCCAAGATCCTCTTCTGCCCCCAGGCCTCTGCTCGAATGTTCTCCCACGTAAACCACTCCCCCCGGATGATATCCTGAATATGGGTATGCACTTGGCTCCCCTAAGTTTAACCTAACTTATTGATTTGTAATGATTTTTTGCTTTTTTTGAGTTTAGGTTGCCATTTTTGTATAAGTATCCGAAAAGTCTGGACTTTTGAAAACTGAACGGGAGTCAAGTGCATACCCACATAAAGTTATTTGGGCTATCTGCTTTACGCCCCTTAATAGTGTAAGTAGTTGATTTACCATGTGTTATGTCACATATGACCATTTCTATGTCTAGTCTATGTAATTGCTTTATTTTCAATATGTTATGGAATATTTGGGGAGTCAAGCAGATACCCCCATTAAAGTTATAGAAAAGCAGTACAAGACGGGAGGATGCAAATTGAATGCCCAAAAGGGAACAGTTCTTGGTTAAAAATAAATGATTGTTTTTCTTATTGTTTTTCTTATTAATTTGTCGAAATCGAGAAGAACCTTAATGAAATGAGAAACACAAATGAAACACAAATGAAACAAACAGTTTCAATTGTGGGTTGATTCCATATTCTTCGACCGCCTCCAAAGAGTAGTTCGACTCACTCCAAGTCTTTTTGCGATTTCAGCCTTTTTAGCGGGAGCTTCTGTAAGAATCTTCTTCATGGAGCTCTCTGACGAAGGGAATACCACATCAATATCCCTTATTAGGACATTCTCCGTCTTCGAGCATTCTTCAAAAAGGGTGTTCAGAATCTCTTCGTTTTGGTCAGGTTTTTGAGTCATCAGAACAAATCTCTCGATAAGGTTTTCCAACTCCCTGACATTACCTGGCCAGGAATATTCGATGAACCTCTCAAGTAACCTCTGGGAGAAGGGTTCCAGTCTCTTATTATATTTCCCTGCAAAAAAGTCCATAAAATTTCGCACAAAATAAGGGATGTCCTCTTTTCTCTCCCTAAGAGGCGGAATGTGGATTTTCAGAATATTGAGCCTGAAGTAAAGATCCAACCGCATCCGGCCTTCTTTCACCTCGGTGAGCAGGCCCTTATTGGTTGCCGCAATGATCCGCACATCTACCGGTATGATTCGATCCCCTCCGATCCTCATAACGTCCTTCTGCTCAAGAACGCGAAGGAATCGGGCCTGGAGACCCTTCGAAATGGACCCAATCTCATCGAGAAAGATCGTCCCTTTGTGGGCCAGTTCAAAAAGACCTATCTTTCCACCCCTCTTCGCTCCAGTAAAGGCTCCTTCTTCATGACCGAAGAGTTCGCTCTCCAGGAGGTTCTCTGCCAGAGCCGAACAGTTGATGGTCACAAAGGGTTCTTTACTTCGCGGGCTCAGATTGTGGATGCTGTGGGACACCAACTCCTTCCCTGTCCCGCTTTCACCTATGATAAGCACTGTAGAATCGGATTGGGCGAAATTCCTCACCTGCTCAATCACCCCCTTCATGGCTTGACTTTCGCAAACAATGCTGGATACCGTGTATTTCGCCACAAATCCTTTCGTATAAGACCTCCTGACTTTCTGTTCCGCTCGGATCACCTTTGTGATATCTGTGAACGAGGCGATTGCTCCAATGATCTCTTCTCCCAGATAGATGGGCACTTGAGTGGTCAGGATCTGAGCCTCTCCTACCTTCTGCAGACATTGAAACTTGGGGACCCCTATCTTCAGGACGTCGCAGAGACCCAACTGTGGAACGACTGTATTGATTGACAGGCCCAAAGCGCCCCTAATCCCTAAAATGTCCTCCGCGGCTTTGTTGAAGACCATCACCTTTGCGCCTTTGTCGATGGCAACGATTCCTTCAGAGACCGAATTAAGGATCGCCTCCATCCGTCTCGTCTTCTTCTTCTCCTCTCTCCTTATGGTTGCGACCACGTTGGCTTCTTCGATGATCCCACCAATGGTTTCCTCACTGCTGCTGATGAGAACACAGGGGAGCCCGATCTCTTGCGAGACCTCAAAGGAGAAATTTCCCCCAATGAGAACCTCCAATCCCTCATTCTTAGCTTGTTGGATCCCTATACGTAGGCTCTCCGAGTTATGGTAGATGATTTGCTTAATTTCAATCTGAAAAAATCGCTCCAAGATCTCAATGCCGGAGATGGGATTCCCATAGATGCTGATCCCGATTTTTCTTCCATACTTAGAAGCCTCCACCACGTTTTCCAAAAGATCGAAGGCTGACATGGGAAGGGAGAGGACAGGGATCGAAAGGTTTCCCCTTAAAACGGCCGCTGTCCCCCCACGGCTGATAATGACCTCGATCCCTTTGGCCTCCATCTCCTTGCCATTCTCAATGACTCTTTCGAGGGCGCCAATTTGTACTTCAATCTGAACACCCATTCTCTTGGCCACCCGCCTCGTCAATTCAGCCAGATTCAAACTCGAACTAATCATCCCTATTTTCGGTTCCATGGTTATCATTTTCCCCTTCAATGTGCTCTCTTGGCCCATCCCTGTTACAGGGTTGACAGGAAAGTACCCAAGTTTTGTGTCCTTTCACTTGTGAACAATGATGATCGCATTGATCATGCCAGTGAAGTTCTACCCGGTAACCTGGGTTAAATTTCCTGATTTTTTTTAATACGTAGCTTCTCAAAAGTCAATACGAATCTTGGTATTGTAATCATCTCCTTCTCTCCGTTAGCAAATCAATTTTTTATCTTTTATGTTGGGTGGTTAGGTTTGGGCTATTTTATCTTTCCGAAGACCAGGGTGGTGCAGTTGCCGCCGAAGGCAAAGGAATTGGAGAGGACGACCCGGACGTCCATCTCGCGCGCTTTTCCCCGGACATAATCGAGATCGCAATCCTCATCTCCTTCCTGGTAATTGATTGTTGAAGGAATAAAACCATCAACAATTGAAAGGACCGATGCCACGGCTTCAATAGCGCCTGCTGAACCCAGACAATGGCCCACCATCGATTTGATGGAACTGATGGGAAGGGAATAAGCCTTTTCTCCGAAAGCCCTCTTGATGGCAAGGGTCTCGACCTTATCGTTCAGGGGTGTTCCCGTTCCATGGGCATTGATATGATCGACCTGATCAGGATAAATACCACCTTCTTCCATAGCCTCCTTCATCACTCGAGCTTCAACGACTCCATTGGGCTCGGGCGCGGTAATATGATGAGCCTCACCACCTATTCCATATCCCAGAAATTCCGCATAGACCTTTGCTCCTCGTTTCATCGCCCCTTCGAGACTCTCCAGAATCAGGATGGCCGCCCCTTCGCCCAATGACATCCCCGCCCTCCTCTTATCGAAAGGCTTACAGGGAGAAGGATCCATGGCCCTCAGAGAGTTGAATCCGCCAAAGGTAAGCTCGCTCAATGCATCGCTTCCCCCGCAAAGAACGGCCTGACATTTTCCTGTTCGGATGAGATCAGCGCCATAACCAATGGAGGTGGCGGATGAACTGCAGGCCGTGGTCACAGTGGCCTTGGGTCCTGAAAAACCAAAGCGTTCCGCAATCCGGCTCGTTGTATAACTTGGGATGAAAGGAAGCAGAAGAGAAGGTCTGGACTTCCCTTTGAGAAGGATCTCTCTATGGTAGGTCTCCGCTTCGAACATCCCGCCTGCACCTGCCCCCAGACAGACCCCCACTTCCTCTGAAGAATAGGAATGGACCCCTGAGGACTTGACTGCTTCCTCGGCAGCGATAAGACATAGCTGGTCGGTTCGAGAAAGTTTTTTTAACTCCTTTTTCTCAAACCAATCCTCCCGCCGATAATCCCTGATCTCCGCTCCAATCTTTGAGGGATATTTTGAGGTATCAAAAAGAGTGATCGCTCCGATCCCAGACTTCCCTTCCTTTAAAGACTGAAGAAACTCCTCGACATTCTTCCCGATCGAACAGAAAATACCCAATCCTGCAATAGCAACGCGATTATGGTTCATATTAAAAGTTTTATAACGGATTTAGTGTCCGTGATTGATATTCCGCATTCCGAAATCCACAATCCCTGCCTGCGCCTGCCTGCGGTAGGCAGGGCAGGCAGGCGCAATTTATTCAGATGATTCCCCCATCGACCACAATCGTCTGGCCGGTGATGTAGTTCGAATGCTCCGAGGCAAGAAAGAGGACAGCCTGGGCTACCTCTTCTGGCTTCCCCATCCTGCCCAGGCTCGAGGATTTGATGATCGCCTCCACCTTCTCTTTGGGCATTTTAGAAATGACTTCCGATTCGATCAAGCCTGGAGCCACGGCATTCACATGGATGTTGAAGGAGCCCAATTCACGGGCAAGCGATTTGGTGAAGCTGATCATCCCCCCTTTGGTCGCCGCATAATTAGTCTGTCCTGAGGTGCCGAGAATTCCGCTGATCGAAGAGATGTTAATGATCCTTCCCCTTCTCTGAGGAATCATCTTCCGGATGACAGCCTTACAACAGTAGAAGAGGCTTGTCAGGTTGGCCTTCATGAGCAAATCCCAATCCTCATCGCTCATCAGCATGAGGAAGTTATCCCGGATGAGACCCACATTGTTGACCAGTATGTCAATCCTACCGTATTCGGCAAAGACCTCCTCCACCATCTCCTTTACCTGGTCGAATTGGGTCACATCGGCCTTAAAAAGCCTGATCTTCAATCCCCTCGATTTGGCCTCATCCATCAGGCCTTCGGCTGCGTTTACATCTTTTGAGAAGTTAGCGACCACCTCTGCCCCTTCTTCGGCGAAAAGAAGAGAAATCGCTCGACCAATCCCCTTTGTCCCACCCGTGACAATGGCCACCCTATCTTTCAGTAGCATGTTCATCCTCCAATAAAAAAGTTGCAAGTGACTAAAGTGTCGAGTGAGCTAAAGTTAACTTTTGGCACTTTAGGCACTTGTAACTTTAGTCACTCTTTTTAGCTCACTTTAGTTCACTTTAAATTTTAGTCACTTTGGTTCACCTAAGGGTTTCACCCTTGCCCTTTTCATCCTTCCGACCAGTTCCCATAAGGGCCCCCGGATTTTGAATCTCCGTAACTGCTCCATCAGATTCTGTGTGATGTTAATCTCCAGGCCCGGGACGATCCACCGTCTTCGCTTCAAGGCCTTCTCCCGAATCAAATCTTCCAATTTTCCTTCCAACGATGGAGAGATGTAAAAATGGGGATAGATGAGGTTCGTATCCTTCTGAATGATTCCCTGAGAAAGGGAACGTCTTTCCAGTTCGGTTCCCGGATAGATCCGGATGCCCAGCATGGCGATCAGGGCCGTGGGATCGAGTTCATCCATCAGCCGGAAGGACTCCTCAATCGTTTCTTCATCTTCTCCCGGTCCTCCGAAGAGGATATAGTGACAATGGTTCATCTCAAGTTTTAAACAGAGTTGTGAGGATCGAACGATTTCCTCCCTGGTGAAGGACTTCCTGTAATTTTTTAACATTCGATCAGATCCCGAATCGGTCCCAAACTCAACCCCCGTACAACCTGCCTCCTTCATCCATTTTAAAAGCTCTTCTGACAGAAAACCCGGATTAACAAAGGCGCTCCATTTGATCTCCAGTTTCTTTTCGACCATCTTACGACATAATGTCTCCGCATAAGAAGGGGGATAATTGAAGATATCGTCCACAAAATAGAGGTAATCTGTACCCCCCTCTTCGATCAGTTGACGAATTTCTTTTGCCACCTCATCGACATTCCGCAGCCTCACCTCTTTTCCTTCAAGCAGTGGATAGGTGCAGTAGATACAGGAGAAGGGACATCCCCGTTTCGTCTGAAGGTTCAACATCCCTCCCTCTTCCAGATAACGCCGGGTATTGAAGAGGGTTCGGTCAGGAGTGGAGATGTAAGAGACCTGTGCTCCTTTTATGAGATGGGGGAAAGGATGATCTTTTATGAGGAGATGAGGAGATGGGGAGATAGGGAGTTCTCTTTCGAGAGAATGGACTAATTGGAGAAAAACGTCCTCCCCCTCTCCCATAATTCCAAAATCGACAGTTAGATGCCGGAGGAGTTCCTCGGGAGCCAGCGAAAAACCTGAACCTCCAATGACCAATGTTGATGAAGAGCATTGGCGACAGGTTGAAATCACCTCTTCCACCTCTTTGAGATAGGAAATGGAGGTGGGATAGGTCAGATTATCCAGATTTCTCAAAGAGAGTCCTATCAAATCAGGCTGGAAGCAATTTAAGACCCCTTTCAAATCCTCCGAGACATTCTGAGAAAAGCAGAGGTCCATCACCTCAATCGTATGGCCCCCTTCTCTCAATGCCCTAGCGATATATGCCAAACCCAGAGGAAAAACCGGAGAGGGCATCCGTTCACGATTCACTGAGACAAGGAAAATGTTCATAGGAACCTATTAATTAGGTAAAAGCCCTATTTGTCACCCTGAACCTTGCCCTGAATCAAGTAACGTCATCCTGAACTTGTTTCAGGATCAGGGTCTACGATTTCAGGGTCTCATCCCACTTTTGAGATGCTGAACCAAGTTCAGCATGACATCACTGTTTTGTCAATTTGCAATTTTCTCTTTTTTGATTCTCCGGATCACTTCCATCTGAGGACCCCGGAGTATGAAGTTTGACATTAAGAAGTAGAGAAAGTGATTCCTTGGCCCCCAGAGAAGCCGTTTCAAGATCGAACGAGGGGCGCAGGTATATTTCTGTGCCCAGAGGTATCCGTCCTGGAGCTCACGAACTGTCATCCCTTTCGGTTTGAAGACCACGTGGCTCATATCATAATGGGACCAGTCATGGTCGAAGATCCTTCCCTCCTCCTCCAACCGCTTTCGAAGAGGAGTCCCTGGAAAGGGGGTGAGAATGGAAAAGGTGGGGAGCTCGATATTATTTTTCTGGACAAACTCGACGGTCTTTTTAAAGACAGTCGGGTCATCTCCGTCAAACCCGAAGATGAAGGAGCCATGGATACCGACTCCGTGCCTCTGAATGGTCTGGATCATTTCGGACAATTCTTCCACATGGACAAATCGTTTCGAAGCCCCATTCAGATTCTCCTGGAGAAGGGACTCAAACCCAATGAAGAGAGAGATACAGCCGCTTTCTTGAGCCTTGTTGAGAAGGGCCTCCTTCTTTGCAATCTGGACAGTTGCAAACCCCATCCACCTGACCTCGTGACGTTTAAAGATTTCGAAAAGGCTTAATGCGTAATCCTCTCTTGCCATCACATTATCGTCGGCGAGGAACAGATATTCTCCTTTCTTATCGATGATGGAGGAAAGCTCCTGATCCACCTCCTCAAGGGGCCGTGTCCGGTAACGTTTCCCATTGATCGTGGGTACGGAACAGAATTCGCATTGATGGGGACAGCCCCGGGTCGTCTCAATCGCCTTAAAAAGGGGACTGTAACGCTTGCTTAGGAGATCTCTTCTCGGGAAGGGCATTCCCTTTAAGTCTGACCATCCTTCATTTTTATAGAAAGGTTTAAGGGTCTCTCCTTCGAAATCCTTTAAAAGTTGATCGAAAATCCCTTCGGCCTCTCCGATAAAAACGGAGTCTGCATGTTCTTTCGCTTCATCAGGCAAGAGACTCGGATGGACTCCTCCCAGAACCACCTTCACCCCCCTTCTCCGAAATCGGTCGGCAACCTCATAGGCCCTTTTGATCACACAGGTTAATCCGGTGATACCTACGAAATCAACCTCTGCATCAAAATCAATCTCTTCAATCGCCTCGTTGATGATCTTGACTTCGTAGGTCTCTGGAAAGAGGGAAGCGAGAAGGGTTAACCCCAGCATGGGAAAGGGATAGAGGGTGTCATTCGAAAACTTAACCCCCCTCTCTCTCGGGAAGATGAGAAGAACCTTCTTTAAAGGCGGATGGCTAATAGCGGATGGCCGATGGTTAAAAGAATCCAAATTTCTGTGCTTTGTTTTTTGCATTTCGATTTTCGAGTAAGCTATTAGCTATTGGCTATCAGCTATAAGCTTTCTTCTAAGTTCGGTTGCTTCCACGGTCTTCTCGTGGCATTCTCCCAGACATACCGGAGGATGAGCCGGTAAGCCATCCGCTTGAAAGGGTTTGGATTGAAGAAGCCACCCAGGAGAATCCTCGGTTGAGTGTAATATCTTTTGAGATAGGCCCTTTGAAGGTCGTGAACCTTTCCCGCAGACAAGAATTTCGTATCCATGATGGGGTGCATGAAATCGTATTGACCGAAATCCCTCTCCCTGATCCTTCCCAATCGCTCTGCCTCTTCAAAATATCTTGTTCCAGGAAGGGGTGTGGTCAGGGTGAGGACCAGAAAGTCGCTTTGAGACTTAACAAATTGAAAAACCTCCTTGAGGGTCTCCTCAGAATCATTCAAATCCCCAAACATAATATTGGCCATCACCATGATCTCATTCTTCCGGAGAATGTCGATCGCCTTCTGGGCCATCTCCCTGGACTGCTGTTTTTCATATCGGTCAAGCACATCGGGATGGATACTCTCTATCCCGAGCATCACTTCATAGAGACCGAGCCTTCTCATCTCAGGGATGAGATCCTCATCACGCAGAATGTCCTTGATCCGGGACTGAAACCAGAAGTGGATTTGGAGGCCGGATCTTCCCAGTTCGTCCACGAATTCTTCCACTCGTTTCCGGCTCCAGTTGAAAGTATTTTCGTTGAAGACGAAGAGGCTCTTTCCATGTTGTTGATGGAGATAGGAGATTTCTTCGACCACCTTCTTTCCACTTCGGCCTCTCCAGACCCCTTCCCAGAATTTTGTCTCAGAACAATAAGCGCACCGATCTCCGCACCCCCGACTGGTGGAGATGCCGAAGGCCCTCCTTCCCATCCCGTGCCAGTAATAGGCCTCGCTCTCCATATCGATGAGATGATAGGCAGGAAGGGGGAGGGAGTCTAAACTGGAAATGGGAGGTTGCCTTCCATTTAATACGACCTTCCGATCATCCACATAAGCAATACCTTTAATATCCTTTCCGTCTCCCCCGCTTGATAAATTTTTTAGAAGCTTGGAAAAAGCAATCTCACCTTCCCCCAGGACGATGTAATCCAGTTCCTTCATCTCCTGAAGGATCGATTCGGCCATCAGTGAAAAATGGCTTCCTCCCGCAACAATGATGGATTGAGGGGAAAGTCTTCGGCAGAGATGGATGGTCTGAAGGGCCTCAGGAGAGAGACAGGTGGCTGAGCAGGTGATGCCAATGACATCTGCCTTCGATGCCAGAACGAGGGAAGTAAGGTCCTTCCGGGGGTGCGCGAGAGTCGTGGCATCGATGATCTGGACTTCTACTCCTTCTTTCTCCAAATAGGCCCCTAACTGAAGAAGACCGAAAGAAGGGGTCCACATCCGAAGGCCCGGAAAGAGTTGGTGAGGGGGATCAATGAGAAGAATTTTCATGGAATTTTGTTGGTAGCGCCCCCATTTACTGGGGGCGAAATATATTCGTCGGCAGTAAATGCCGACGCTACATACATTTCCGTTTTCTTGTAGCACCCCCATTTATTGGGGGCGATTTAGATATATCTTTGTATCTCAACATCAAACAATTCGCTATATGAATAGTCATCTGCTTTTTCTACAATACCTTTTCTAACGGGGTTATTCCTAATATATTAAATAATTATCTTTAAATCTTCACCTGCTCTGATGATATGGTCAAAAGCAGAACGCTGCCATATTTTCCCCAAACCTTCCTTTTCTCTGAAAATGGTGGTTGTTCTCCCTTTAAAGGTATTAAGAAACTTGGAGAAGGAAAGATTCGATTCGCCAGGGGATACGATTACATGGAGATGGTCAGGCATTAGACAATAACATAAAATTCTAAATCTAAGATCTTTTGCTGTCTTCAATAGTTCATTAATTACTATTTTTGCATTGACCTCTGAATCAAAAATATTCTTCTTGCCATCTGCACAGATGGTCACATGGATAGGACGGTCTTCTGAATAATTATAATTAACAAGCCTGTTGGAACGGCTTCTGCCCCATGTTTTGTGTTGTTCTTTAGAATTTATTTTCATTTGTTGTAGCGCCCTCATTTACTGGGGGCGAACGAGATTTTCGTCGGCAGTCAATGCCGACGCTACACATCTAAATAACTTTGCATCGCTTCAATGTTTTTCAGGACTTCCGGAGGGACACGGTAGAGAAGATTTCCGCTGAGGTCGGTGAGGACATGGGTCGTGGAGCCTGTGGCCAATACTTTTCCGCTCCCCTGGGAAAGAACCCGATAGCGAAAGATCAGTTTGGCGACCTCTGTCCTCTCCATTGTCGTCTGGATGAGGAGGGAATCTCCAAAGGTGGCCGGGAGTTTATACTGACAGGTCAACTCCACCACCGGTGCCAGAAGATTTTTCTCCTTGAGTTGAAGGGGGCCAATATGAAATGTTTCGGTCAGTTCATTGCGGCTGACCTCAAACCAGCCGACATAGTGACCATGCCAGACCACGCCGTAGGCATCGACTTCATAGAATCGAACCTGGATTATAGTCTCATGGTATCTCATTTCACTGTCCCTTCTTTGAAATGATCTCCGGCGGAGAAGGCCTCCATCTCTCGATCGATCCACCGAATCAATTTCGATAGAGTGGTTCCGTGTCCGACCTCAATGAATCGGTTCACTCCCTCCTGAATCAGTTTCTCGACACATCGATCCCAATGGACAGGCCGTCCGATCTCCTGCGACAGAAAACCTTTAATCTCCTCTCTCTTCAGATGCTTAACCGTCCAGTGATTGAGGATAGGATACTTGGGTGACTGAACCTCTATATCCTTCAATAGATCATCGATCTCCTCACTCAAAACAGAGAGACGGGGAGAATGGAGGGCGATGTTGAAGGTGAGCCGGGATGCGGAGATGGCCTTCTTTGAGAGTGCAGATGAGACGGCTTTCTCCACTCCCGTCTCATCACCGGAGATGACGAAATGCATCGAACCATTATAATTGGCAATGAAAAGGGAATGGTCATCGAGCTCCTGGCAGATCTTTGCAATCTCTTCATAGGGCAATCCAATAATGCTCCCCATGGCTTCGCGAGATGAAGCCCCTTCCCTTTCGAGAAGCCTTCCAATGGACTCGGTGATATATAATCCCTCCTGAAAAGTGATCGCTTCAGAGGCGGCCAGCGCAGCATAAATTCCCATGCTGTGTTCCGCGATGACATCCGGCACCCATCCTTCTGCCCGGAGTCGAAAAAAGTGTACCATCGAGAGGAGGTAGGTCGATATCTGGAGCCTGAGATTGAATCCAGCCTCTTCTCCTTTGAAGGAAAAATTGAGGAGGTCAAAGTCTGTTTGACGGGAAGCCCTCTCCAGCCACTCTTCAAAGTGGGGGTCTCTCCTCAGGGGGTGGTGATCCTCCAATGTCGGCCTCTCTTGAAGTTGGCCGGGAAAGCAGAAGACTATCCTTCCCATTACACCAATCCTTTTTGATCCAGGACATACTGGGCCATGGTCCTCACAGACTGAAAGACTTTTCTTCCAACCTCTGCATCGGGAATAACTATACCAAACTCCTTCTCCAGGCCCAGGACCAGCTCAAGGGCATCGATGGAGTCCAGCCCAAGCCCTTCGCCAAAGAGGGGAGCATCGGTCTCGATCATCTCAGGTGTCAGGTCAACCAGTTTCAGCCTCGTGATAATGAGTTGTTTGATCTTTTCGATCAGGTGATTATTCGATTCAACCATTCTTCTCCTCTTCCGCTCAGATATGATGCTCATGGCTAAAGCCATGAGTTACAGATGCCTACTGATAATGTAACTCAAGCCTTCAGGCTTGATGGGATTTGTCTTCCCAATAAGAATAAAAATTATACCATTGATCTGGGTATTTTTCGACATACTCCTCAAATTTTTTAATCAATTTCTCCATCCCCTTTCGAATGACCTCTTCCCGGTCTTTCCTTGCAGTGTCATCGAAATGGATGGGGGTTTCGATGATGC
This sequence comes from Thermodesulfobacteriota bacterium, assembly GCA_030024065.1. The sequence goes on along the minus strand of JASEIE010000084.1, from coordinate 594 downwards.
CTCGATATTTTCTGTTCTTCTCCATCACCACAAAAACCGGAAGCACCGGGGCGCCGGTTGCCATCGCAAGAATCGCCACCCCAATGGGAAAAGGGGTCTTCTTCCCAAAGAAATCGAAGGTCATCGTCTTCTGGGTCTCTATTCGATCTCCCAACATGGCCACGATCTCATTCTGCCGCAATGCCTTGATCGCATCGATAATTGCCATCGGAGAATCATCCCTCGGATCAATATAGATATTCTTTATCCCCCGTTGCTTTCTCATCTCCTCTCTAAAAGATTTTGTATCCAGGTCCCTCTCGTCACGCGTGAGGACATTTAACCTCCCCCCCTTGAAGGAGAAGAGCAGCCCTCCAATCTCCCAGTTTCCAAGATGAGGGGTGATACAGATGGCCCCCTTCCCCTCCTTCAGGGCCTCCACCATATGCTCTCCTCCCACCTCCTCCTCCACCCATCTATTTTTATTGGAAGGGTGAAGGCGGTGCATCACCATATAGTCCAGAAGGTACTGGCCATAGTTCTGAAAGGTCTTCCGGGTCAACACACTGATCTTCTCCTTCGACCACCTTCCTCCACTTATTCCCTCGATATTTT
>JASEIE010000083.1 GCA_030024065.1 Thermodesulfobacteriota bacterium | reverse complement strand
CCTTCTGCTTCCTAAGGGGACTCCTGCATACCTTCTGGATATCTGCAGGAAAGCAGTTATGGAAATGGCAAAGGACCCAAAGTTTCTGGCGGAGGCAGAAAGAGATAACCCGGGTGCACCTCATTTTACCGGCGAGGAGCTGGCTCGCGTGTATCCGGCAGGAGTCGCTGGGCCTCCGGAGGTGGTCCAGCATATCAAGAGGATTTATACCGAGAAATATGGCGTACGGTTCGAGTAAGCGAGTGCTGTACCTGGAATTAAGCGGGGGCAGAAATTTACCCGAGGATATTATCATCAAACCCTTGGAAAAAGGAGGCTAAAATGAAAAGAAATATTTTCTCTCCAGGAAGAGGATTACTATTAATGGTCATCGCTGTCGCTTTGCTATTTGGGATTCTGGGAGAGGCGAAGGCTGCTCCCTACTTCCAAGGAAAGGTCATAACCTTTGTAGTCGCTGATAGCCCTGGAGGGGGAAGTGATATTTTCGCACGGTTTGCGGCAAGACATTTACCCAGGTTCATTCCTGGAAACCCTGTATGTGTAATTCGTAATATCGTTGGGGGTGGGCAGTTGATAGGAGCAAGCTACGCGTGGGCAGCAAAGCCCAACGGTTTAACCTGCTTCATTACGGGCGGAGGTGCCGTCCTAAACAGCCAGCTTCGACCCAAGGGTACGGATTACAAACTGGACGAAATGCTTCCGATCTACGCAGGCTCATTATCCCGAGTGTATTGTGTCAAGACAGGTATCATCAAGGAACCGAAAGAGATTGTCAACGCCAAGGGGCTGATCTTCGGCCATGCCTCTCCTACGAGCGGTGTTGGTGGTAACTTCGTCTGGGCAAAGGAACTCTTGAACATTCCCGTTGAAAGATTTGTGTGGGGTTATGGTGGGGCCGGTGCAGCACGGCTTGCCTTTCTAGCTAGAGAAATAACCATGATTGGGGAAAGCGCTGCTGGTTATCATTCATTCATCAAACCCTATGTCGAAAAAGGTGAGATTATGCCGGTCTTTCAGAGCGGGCAACTCGACGCCAACGGAAACATTGTGAGAGCGCCCAAGGGGGTAGCAGATGTCCCCACACCCACTGAACTCTACAAGCAGGTGTATGGTAAGGAAGCTTCGGGTCCTCTTGCAGAGGCATACAAAGCGCAGGTCGCCCAATGTACTTATAGCAGGAGTATTGTGTTTCCACCAAAGGTCCCGGAAAACATCATGGCCGTGTTAAGGAATGCAGCCGTACAGATGGTGAAAGATCCAAAGTTTCAAAGCGAAGCAGAAGTGGCAGACCCCGGGGCTACTCATTTTGTTGACGAGCAACTTACTCGCAATTATGCAGCTGCTGTCAGGGCTTCTCCTGAAATGGTACAATTCGTTAAGAAGATATATGCTGATAAATATGCTGTCCTCTTTGAGTGAATGATTTCTCTGTCCTGAAATAAGGGCCTACATTAGGTTTATACTTATTATTCCTAACTCAATCTTAAAAGGAGGTCATTGTGACGATGGAAAAGGCTTCTAATACTGTGACATTGCTCGCGGGGGGAGATGTGGGGCCAGTCATCAAACCAGTGGACCAATTTGCCGAGAAGATTTTGCCAGTTCTACGTCAGGCAGATATCCGTTTTGCTCAGTGCGAACGCGTATATTCGAGAGGTGGATATCCTCCCCACTTTAGATTAGGCGGAAGCGGCAACCATACTCGTCTCCACCCCGAGATGGCATCTATCTTCAAAACGGCTATGATCGATGTCGTCTCTTTGGCAAGCAATGCTGCGATGAACTGGGGACCTGAGCCTGTGCTTGATACTATTGAACTTTTTCGCACAATGGGGATTCAGGTAATAGGAGCGGGAAAGGATGATAAGGAAGCCCGAAGTCCTGTGATCATTGATCGTAACGGGATAAGGATAGCTATCCTTGCGTACTGCTCGGTTGCAAGGGATGGACAGTACGCAGGACCCGGCAAGCCTGGGGTTGCACCCATGCGAGCACACACTTATTATGAAACCTTTGACAATCAACCCGGCACACCACCCAAAATAATTACCGTCCCTTATGAGGATGATCTAAAGACACTACAGGAAGACATTGGCAGAGCCAAGACACAATCAGACGTTGTCATCCTGTCGCTTCACTGGGGAGTACACTTTGTCCCCAAGGTGATTGCGACATACCAGCCCCAGGTTGCCCATGCAGCCATTGACGCTGGGGCTGACCTTATTCTGGGGCATCATCCCCACATATTGAAAGCGGTGGAGGTCTACAAAGGGAAGGTATGTTTTTATAGCATCGGCAACTTCATAACCACTGGCTCCCAAGTGCGTCGCACTCCGTTCGAATGGAACCTTTACTGGTGGAGGATGGAACCAAATTCCATGTACGAGTTCTCGGTTGAAAGCCAGAACACGATGCTAGCCAAGGTAGTGCTCAGCAAAAAAGGAGTGGAGAGGGTATCCTTCTTGCCAACTTTCATAAACAAGCAGGCACAGCCGGAGACGGTAAAGCGTGACGATGATCGGTTTCAGGAAATCTTAAGCTATATGGAGTGGGTATCCGACCAGTTTCCACATTGTTTCAAGGTGGAGGGGGAGGAAGTAGTGGTTCAAAGCTCGCTCTAAGCTGAGAAGCTGAAGAGGTCCTAATAGAAATTCTGCATGTCATGGAGTCCCACAGAACAGGTATCGCCCGATCAGTTAAGCGTAGAATGGGAGGTCACATATGAATGAGACAAGAGACTTGGTGAACTTTGTGACAAGCATCCGTTTTGATAACTTGCCCGCCGAAGTGGTACAGATGGCAAAGCTGTGTGTGCTGGACACTGTAGGCGTAGCGCTCCTGGGAAGTCAGAAGGAATGGAGCAAGATAGTAGCGCAGCTTGCTAGGGAGGCAAAGTGTGCTGCCGAATGTGGAGTCTGGGGGCTGAACTGGAAGACATCGGCCCAGTATGCGGCTATGGCCAATGGCACAAGCGCGCATGGCATTGAGATGGACGACCGACAAACATTTTTTGATATCCATGGTGGAGCTGCGGTTATTCCTGCCTCCATAGCAGCGTGGGAGAAGGCTAAAGCTAACGGTAAGGAATTGATCGAGGCGGTTGTAGCCGGATATGACGTTGCCTACAGGGTCGCCGATGCACTGCGCGGCTCAGCCCGGCAGCGATTCTATGGCTCACCTATCAAAAGCCTTTTCGGCGCCACTGCGGCCGCAGGAAAGTTATTAGGACTAGATAAGATCACCATGCTGAACGCAATGGGAATCGCTGGCTCCATGGCTTCGGGACTTCGAGAGTGGACAGCTGACCCTGTGGGCACGATGGTTAAACGGTTCCAGGGTGGAGGATGGCCAGCGCACAACGGAGTCCTCGCCTCACTCCTGGCACTCAAGGGATTGACCGCGCCCTCCACTATTCTTGAAGGAGAACGGGGTGTCTGCCGCGCCTTCGGTATCGAAAAAGAGCCACAGATAGAGAAACTGACAGAAGACCTGGGCAAACATTACATGATCATGCAGAGAGAGATAAAGCCCTATGCGACAGGCGGTATGCTCCAGGCAGGCGTTGACGCCGCCTATGAGATGAAGAAGATGCACAAAGTTAAACCTGAAGAAATCGAAGAGATAAACATCGGCTGCTCATTTAAATTGTATGATACGCACACCGACAAGAATCCGCGAAGCCTCATGGCAGCTCAATACAGTCTTCCTTTTACCACCGCCCTTGCCTTCTTCTCTGACCTGTCCGATCCTTCAGTCTGGAATGACCAGGTGGTCAACAGACCAGAGGTATTAGCGTTAGCCCAGAAGATGGACATGCATATTGATGAGGAACTTGACAAGATATGTAAGGAATCCAATGATTATGGTGGCACCAAGATGACCGTACGCCTCAAGGATGGACGGGAGATCAGGACGTGGATCCGCTATGCCAAGGGTAGCTACGGAAATCCGGCGACCTCTGAGGATATCCACCGGAAATTTAACGTACTGGCAGGTAGTGTCTTTCCACAAGAAAAGGTGCAGAAAGTCGCCGAGGTAATTGACGGACTTGAAAAATTAAAGAGTCCATCCAGCCTGAGCAGGGCCTTGATGCAATTATCGTCTGAATAGCTTAAGTCCAAGGATTGAAGACCGAGGGTTGACTCTTTACAACCGTGAATCGTCAGCGAAAATGGGACGACACATTGAAGACATAACGTAACGGACACATTGAGGCTTGCTCCTGGTGTATAGAGACAGTAAACTGTTGGTTAGTTCTGGTCGTGTCGGAGTGGCATAGGAGTGTCGTTTACGGATCATTTGGGAGAAATTACAGAGGTCGGTGGATTATGAAGCGAGAGAGACGACGTCGTTTGGAGTCAGGGTGATGGTGGATGGATTGAAACAACGAAGGGTAATCGAAAAATTGAATTCTTGTTTAAGGGGGGGGTCATGAAATGAATAAGAGAAAACTTTATTCCCTGTTCAGTCTTGCTGCGGTACTCGTCATGGTCAACCTGTTTCTGGTTTGGGCTCCGACTACCGCTATAGCAAGAGTGGGCAAGCCTTATTATAAGGGAAAGGCTATCGTCATTGTGGTTTCTAACACAGCGGGAGGGGGAAACGACATATTTGCGCGACTCGTAAGTAGATACATCGGTAAGTTCATTCCTGGAAATCCGGGTATCGTGGTTCGGAACATGCCTGGAGGCGGCCAGTTGATCGGTCCCAACTATGTATGGACATCAAAGCCAGATGGCTTAACTTGGTTTATTGCCTCGGCAACCACCATCATGTCGAACATGACACGACCCAAAGGGACAGAGTTCAAGCTGGAGGAAATGCCTCCTATCTATGGATCCTCAATAGGTGCAGTCTTTTTCTGCAGGCGGGGCTTTATTAAGGAACCCAAAGACATCGTGACCGCCAAAGGGCTGATCTGGGGCCATGATGCTCCTACGGGGGGTCTCTCAAGTGCTTTTATTTGGGCCAAGGAGCTTTTGGGATTCCAAACCGCGAAAACGATTTTCGGCTATAGTGGCAGTGGTGCGGCCCGGCTGGCTTTTCTCTCCGGGGAAGTTAATTTCAGTGCTGAGAGCATCATCAGCTACAATACTGTCATGAAATCGTATGTGGATAAGGGTGAGGTTGTGCCTGTCTTTCAAACTGGGTTGCTGGACGCGGAGGGAAACATAAAAAGGGAACCAGCAGCTCCAGATGTTCCCACAGTGCCGGAGCTCTATGAACAGATTCACGGCAAAAAGCCCTTCGGACCTGTATTGGAGGCATATAAGCTCGTGGTAGGAGGGAGCCGCACGTATGCTAAAGTCATTGTGCTTCCGAAGGGAACCCCGGCGGAGATCTTGAGCGTTCTGAACAAGGCAATCGCGGAGATGGTAAAGGATCCCAAGTACCTGAATGAATATGAGAAGGAAAACTCAGGTTCTCCTCACTTACTTGGTGCCACGTTAGTCAAGGGTTATCCAGTTGGGGTATCGAGGCATAAAGAGGTCGTCGAGCTTATCAAAAAGACCTATACTGAGAGATATGGTGTCGTCTTCTAGGGAGCAAGTCTGGGTCCTTCAATCAGAGTTTGAGAGTGTATAAGCTAGGTGGAGGATAAGTCAACTAGGGATACTTGAGGACAGAACTCTCATTATTGTCGAAATGATACGGTATTAGTAAACCAAGGGAGTCTGATAAAGACAGAGAACCTAACCTATTGACACCAAACTGTGTCAATTCCGTCAGTGCTGCATATCTTGAATTATAAAGAAAGGGATATTCAGGGCATATCTTAATCAGAGAGAAGAAACTTCTTGATAGTTTTGTAAAAAAAGGAGGGACGAAACAATGACAGCTGTGACAAATTCTACGGCACGCTTATGTGAATGGGTTTGTACTACTGGATATGGTGACATCAAAGTGGAGATTCGCCAAGAGGCATTGACCATCCTCTATGATACCATAGGAGGAATGATTGCCAGCTCCACCCTACCTACTTGCCAACCGGTTGTTGACATGGTAAAGGCCCTGGGCGGAAACAGGGAGTGCAGCATCGTGGGGCATCCAGTGAAGACCACAGTAACTTACGCTGCTCTGGCCAATGGGACCATAGGACACGGCGACGAAGTCGACGCTACAGGCCAGCAGGGAACGGGTCATTTTGCACCGGTCATGGTAGCAACGGCTATAAGTGTGGGGCAATATGCCAAAGTATCAGGCAAAGAACTTCTCCGAGCCTTGACGCTGGGGTCTGAGGTGTCGGCCCGCATCAACAGCGTCATGGCAGAGGTTTTCGACCACCCGCGGCGTCACTTCGCGGATTGCATAGGATCTATCATAGGAGCCGCTGTACTGGCTGGTGTCTTGCTAAAACTAAACGCCATGCAGATGGAGCATGCTATTGCTTTGGCTGCCTTGCAAGCTAGTGGACTCAAAGCGGTATACTACGACCCTACCCACCAGTCCAAGTCGTTCCAGGTCGGCAATGCTTGCCAGGGAGGTGTCGTTGCTGCTCTGCTCGCTAAGCGTGGTTTTCATGGCCCCCCTGGTATATTGACGGTCGAACATGGTTTCTTTGATGCATTCACCGGCTACGCCAGCCTTGGGAACCAGGTGGTGAATGACTTGGATAAGACCTATCTCATGAGCCAAATTGCCTACAAACGCTTCCCTGTGGGAGGTCCTGACCAGACGCCTCTCTACATTTTTTTACAGATTTTAAAGCAACACAGGCTTACGGCCGATGACATCGACCAGGTAGAGGTAACTTTGTCACGAGGTGCCTTTCTGACGGTAGCTACCCTAAAACACCCTTCAGTGCACTTGCCGACAATTCTCTCCCTGGCTGCTGTCTTCGGGGAATTGAATTTCCAGCATATCCATGAATCTAAATATTATGAAGACCCGCGGGTTGAAGCCTTCAAGGAACGGGTCAAACTGTTGCCTGAGCCAGGCTGGAGTTCGCCGGGAAGCCGGCTTGAAGTCACGGTACGGGTGCGAACTCGCAGTGGTGAGGTGTTGAATCAGGGACTGCGCTATCCCCTAATGAGTGCCGAAGAGCTACAGCATAAGTTCCGATCTCTGGTAGGATTGCGAGTCAACCAAGAAAAGGTACTGGACTTAGAGAATAAACTGAAAAACATTGAGGCAATAGATAACGTGGAACCCCTCTTCAGCGAGCTGGAGATAGAATAGGATGCCCTGTGAAGGAGTTCATATGGCACAAGATACTATGAAAACTGTGACATTAATGGCGTGGGGAGATGTGGGGCAATTATGAGCCGTGTTATGCAAACTGCATATACCCAGGACCCTTGCGATGGCAACAGGAGGTGTGCTACATAATCTCATCGACTTAGAACCCTGAGCCATCAAGGACACAAAAGGTTATAGGATGGTAGTTTGCTTCTGTCGGATGACGCGGACGGTATGATTATTGTTGGGCGGCAACCACAAGGAAGGTCACAAATCAACCCTTCGGCTTTCCCCGGTCAAAAGCCCGGGGTATGGGCTGGCCTGAGCGCTCGACTGAGCTCATGCCGAAGGCTCAGGGTTGATACTGAGCGGCGCTTTTGACCCTGTCCCAAAGAACGGGGTTTCGTGCCGTTGAAGTATCAAGAAGTACGGAATTGGTGGCTGCAACTGTTTTGTACGTTTATGCGGACGATTTCATTAGGGGGATTGCATCATGAACTACAACATTCTAGGGCGGACAGGACTAAACGTTTCTCAACTTGGGTTCGGGTGTGGCAATATCGGCGGCCTCCTGGTGCGCGGTGACTATCCAACGATTCGGCAGGTAGTGAGCCGAGCCATCGAACTGGGAATCAACTACTTTGACACAGCAGTTCGGTATGGTAATGGACAATCGGAAGTGAATCTGGGTGCCGTCTTGCGAGAGTTGAGAGCGAACGCGCTTATCGGGACAAAAGTTCCGCTGAAGGGTGAGGACATGAGTCAGATCGGCGCTGCGATCACCCGGTCCGTTGAAGGGAGCCTGCGGCGACTGGGCTGCGCGACCATCGATCTGATCCAGTTGCATAACCGCATCGGATCTCCGCGTCAGCCGGAGCAGGGCAATGACTGGGTAGGCCTCCATGACCTCGACGCAGTGATGCGATCATTTGAGGAGCTTCAACAGCAGGGCAAGGTTCGGTTTTGGGGGATCACCGGATTGGGTGCGAGCGACGCATTACATGAGGCGGTAGCGACTTACGGATTCAAGAGCATTCAGGTTCCGTATAATTTGCTCAACCCGTCGGCGGGTACGACCGTCCCACCGAGTTTTTCATTCCAGGATTATGGACAACTCATTGAGCTTGCTGCACAGCAGAAAATGGGCGTGATAGCCATTCGCATCCTGGCCGGAGGTGCCCTTAGTGGCACCATGGGGCGACATCCGGTTGCTGCCAAGTCGGTCAACCCCATTGCATCGGAGCAGGAATACAGCGCTGATGTTGATAGGGCTCGGCGCTACAATTTTCTGGTTGAGGAGGGCCATGTAAGCAGTTTGGTCGAAGCTGCTGTTCGGTTTGTGGTCAGCAAGTCCGGCGTTTCGACGGCCTTACTGGGCTTTTCAAGCCAAGACCAGCTTGAGGAGGCCGTCAAGTATGTTGAGCGCGGTCCATTATCTGCGGATACATTGGAACGAATCCGAGCGACTTGGTCCTGTCCTGAATAACAACAGGGTGCTAAATGTTGGCACCGCGCCCAACAAGGTCATTGATAGGTCTCTTCCCTCCCCTTGCAACAAGATCTACATTCACTGCGTCGCCGGCGCCATTCTTGCCTTACCAGATAGCAGCTCTCTCTTGCGCCTCGTCATAAAATTTTCACAACTTATTTTTCCTGTTGATAAAGAATACTAATTAGGCATAGAATTCCTTCCATGAGATTGAAGCTCCCCGTCCACAGAGCGGGGCTTCCCGGAAAGGGAATCTTATTTATATTGTGCCCCTTGACCCCGCCTACCTGCCTACCGGCGGGCAGGCAAGGCGGGGCTTGCGGGGCACTTGCCGGTCAACCCATCCTAAACGGAATTCTTACCTAAACGAGAACACTCTTCGGATTTGATAGCGGACTTCATGAATCCATAGTAAATTACGGAGGGAACAAGAAACCAACGGTATTGACTCCCTTTAGATTTGGCAGTATTTTATGAGCAAAAAAAATTGAAAATGAGGTTAATATGCGGGAATTAAATTTATTATGGCAAAACAAGCTTTCTTTGTTTGCTGTATTCGCTTTGATACTCAGTAGCTTCCTAATCGTGGGGACAGCATCTGCGCAGCCATATTTTCAGGGAAAAGTTATTAGTTTTGTGGTTCCTTATAGTGCGGGAGGCGGGACGGATGTGCTCGGGCGAATGTTATCCAGGCATTTAAGTCAGTACATCCCGGGCAACCCTTCCATTGTGATTCGGAATATGCCAGGAGCCGGAGGGATGATTGGATCACACCATGTATATTTTCAGAAATCGTCAGATGGGAAGACGGTGTTATTAACGTCCGGAAGCGATACGAATGCGAACATACTGAGACTTAAAGGGGTGGAGTACTATTTGGAAAAAATGCACCCAATCTATTCCATTCCAATAGGTGCGGTTATTGTTTACAAACCGGGCCTGATTAAAGAACGCAAAGATATTTTAAAAACTAAAGGATTGATTTTCGGTCACACAGGCCCAACAGGTTCAACCGGGAGCGCATTTGTCTGGGCCAAAGAACTTTTAGGATTCGAATCAAAAGAGATATGGGGCTATGACGGTGGTGGGCCCTCCCGAATGGCTTTCATTTCCGGTGAGACGAATGTTTCTGGACAAACCACAGTAGGCTACAATGCCAGTTTTAAACCTCTTGTAGATAGGAATCAGGCTGTACCATTGTTTCAGACTGGTCTATTAGATGAGAATGGCAATGTCGTTAAAGAAGAAGGGGCTCCTGATGTTCCTACCGTACCGGAGCTCTATGAGCAGATCTACGGGAAAAAGCCAACAGGACCTGTCTGGGAAGCCTACAAGTTAATAGTGGGTTCCAGTACCTATGGAAAGACGGTTTTACTTCCTACCATAACACCACCGAATATCGTGAAGATTTACAGAGACGCCTTTGCAAAGATGGTAAAGGATCCGAACTTTCTTAAAGAGTCAGATCTTCTAAACCCAGGCGCGCCTCATTTTATTGGCGATAAGCTTACAAGCGGATATCCGAAAGGAGTTTCTGGCCCTCCCGAGGTGATCCAGTTCATGCGCAAAGTTCTTTCTGAGAAATATAATGTAAGATTCGATTAATTATAACGGGTGCTGCGGTTGATAAGGAATTTTTTCAGATAAGCTTGAACAGTGAGCCTTATAACAGGTGTGGACGCATTTGCTGTTTCTGTATTCCAAGCTTTAACAAGGAGCCGAAGAAAGAAGAAAAGAAATAAGTGTTTTTATTCTGGTGCCACGGATAAAACGATTTGCAGGTTTAAGCCACTCCTATCAACCTTAAACCGGAAAGGGGGATCAATATGAGAAAACGACTCTTGGGGGGAAGTGGATGGACACTACGAATGGTTATTTTATGTGTTCTGGTTTTGGGTGGGGTTACCCCTTCAAGTGCCGAGCCCTACTTTAAAGGGAAGGTCATCGCCTTTGTGGTTCCTTTCACTGCTGGGGGAGGAACGGACTTGTTTGGCCGGCTGGTAGCCCGGCATTTACCCAGGTTTATCCCCGGAAATCCTAAAGCCGTTGTTCGAAACATAGCCGGGGCTGGTGGCGTGACCGGAGCAAACCTTGCTTATCTGGCAAAACCCAACGGTTTAACCGCCCTGGTTTCATCGGGTGGCAGTCTCATGACAGGCTTAGCACGGCCTAAAGGGGTGGTTTTCAGGTTGGAGGAAATGCAACCGATCTATTCAACACCAGTAGGGATGGTTTACTTTTGTAGACCAATTCTCGTATCTAAACCCAGGGACATCATGACAGCCAAGGGCTTAATCTGGGGCCATGTCAGCCCGGTCTCAGGTGTAGCCAGTGGCTTTGTCTGGGCAAAGGCCCTTCTGGGTTTCAATGTTGAAAAAATGATTTGGGGCTACGGTGGCACTTCGGCCGCTAACATGGCTTATACAACGGGAGAAACTAACTTCTCCGGTCAAAGCACGGAGGGTTACCTTGCAAGTATGCAGCAGTATGTTGATCGAGGAGAGGCGGTATTACTCTTTCAGAGCGGAGTCCTGGATGAAAATGGAGCAGTGGTCAGAGAACGATCGGTTCCAGGGGTTCCCACGGCTCCAGAGCTTTATGAGCAGATTTATGGCAAAAAGCCTTCCGGAAAAGTTTTTGAGGCATATAAAGTCGTGGTGGGCAGCCGGACTTATGGGAAGTGCATTTTGTTTCCTAAAGATACCCCAGCTGAAATCATGGGTATTCTAAGAAAAGCCGCCATAGATATGGTGAAAGACCCGATGTTTTTAAAAGAATCAGAAATGCAAAACCCAAAAGCACCGCATTATTTTGGAGAGTCGCTGGCCCGCAGCTATCCGGCCGGGGTTTCGGCGGCGCCGGAGGTGATAGACCATATGAGGGAATACCTTGAAAAGGAATATAAAGTGGCTTTTGAGTAGACCGGTTTTGCCTCTAACCCAAAGCAATGGCATGAAAGTTTACAAAAGAAGCTTTGCTTTCCTGCGTTGATGAAGCTTCGGGGGGCGTTGATGAATTCTTCCACTTATTTCCCCTTTCAGAAACCTCATCCGCCCTCACCTTTCAATTGTTCTGGGGTCCCCTGCCAAATGCTGATTGCCGAATGCGGCCTCTGGCTCAGAGAGATTGCGGAATGTAAATACAAAAACTCATTCTTTTTGACCTAATCCCACTAAACTACCGCATAGAGCATCCCGCCGTAAAGCGTGAGTCGTATGGCGCTGAAAACAAAAACACATTCCCCCTCTTGTCATTAACCAATTGCGAATTTCGGAATGCGCCTGCCTGTCGCCTGCCTGCGGCAGGCTGAGGTTTCAAATCAAGAGTCCGAAATATCATGAGTGGACACGAAGACCTTTATCCTTCTTCGAGAAACTGTCGTGGTGTCAATATTTTTAAATCAAAGGGAAGATTCGCTATTTCGAGGAGGTCCTTATCGCCGGTTATCAAAAAATTCGCTTTTGCTTCAACACAACACTCGAGCAACAAATTATCTTCAGCATCCCGGCAGATCAATATTTTCTTTTCATCTCTAAGGGCCAAAGGAACATCTCGATATTCTTTTAAAAGAGCTGGTGAAACATAACCCTCTGACTCGCCAAAGGCCTTCTTTACAGCCTTTTCTGGAATTCCACCGAAAGCAAAAGCGGAAATGAGCACACCCGTATCAAAGACAACTTTATTTCTTTTTTTCGTAGGATTTTCTCCTTACCGTCTTCACCGCATTGTCAATATCTTTCAGGGTCAGACTCGTATTTCTAAATGCCTCCCGTGCAAGTTGAAAAGCTGCATCAAGGCGGTCCCCCGGAGGAAGTACTGAAAGGATGTAATCCTCAGGGTCAATCTTTTTTGCTGTAGCTCTCATTTAATTCACCTCTTAAACAAATTTTCAAACTATAAAACGGAAAGTTCTTATAATCTATATAATGACTATCGGCAATAGTTATAATCTGTTGCATTTAGATGATACTATATCAGGC
>JASEIE010000082.1:1389-12773 GCA_030024065.1 Thermodesulfobacteriota bacterium | reverse complement strand
AAGGGAAAAGACCCGCTTCGGGCTCGTAGGGAGTGCCGAGAGGAAGGGTCCGTAAGGAATGCAAGAGTACGAACAGCCCGAAAACCAGGAAAAATAAGCCGCTGATTCGATCTGAATGCCGCATTTCATCCCCTCCGGGAGACCCTTGTGTTTGCAAAACAGAGTCACTCACTGCGGAAAGGAGCTTTTTCAGCCGACCTTCCCGTAGAGGAAGAAACCAAAGCGAACACCTGGACTGCCTCAAGGCATCTTCTTGATTTTGATCCCGAGGGCCTCACACATCTTCTTGCTGAACTCATCCTCTTCTGCAAGGAATTTGAAGAAGTCCTCCGGAGGAAGATGGCTCGCATTTGAGTCAGCCTTGGCTAGAGTCTTCACAAACTCAGGATCCTTGGTGGCCTTCTCGAGCGCTATCTCCAATGTCTTCAAGATGGCCGGCGGAGTTTTCTTGTGAGCAAGCCATCCGTTCCAACTCCCAAAAATCAGATTGATTCCAGCTTCCTTAAACGTCTCAATATTCTCCATCGCAGGCGCCCGCTCATCAGTGGCGATGCCAATGATCTTGGCCTTGCCCGCCTCCACCGAGGATTTCACAGTCACTTGGACATCAAACGTGGCATCTACGTGACCACCGGACAGGGCCACGATCCGCTCGCCTCCACCCTTATACGGAACATATCGGAACTCAACCCCTGCGGCCTTGGCAAAGGCTAAGGCATGCATTTCATTGCTCGCGCCTGGATTTACACCCACCATGACCTCTTTGGGGTTCTTCTTCGCATACGCCACAAACTCTCCCAGGGTTTTCACGTTCACTTTATTCGGATTGATAGCGAGCACGACAGGATCATAATTGATTCGACCAATGCTTGCCAACTCCCTAAAACTGATAGGGGGTTCAACCATGTAGGGAGCTGTGGTGAGCCCCCCTGACCCAGCAAGGATAGTATACCCGTCCGGTTTTGAGTTCATAACGTGGAGGGTCCCAAGCACGCTCGAGGCCCCCGGCCTATTCTCAATCACCACCGGCTGCCCCAGGTACCCCTTGATGTAATGGGCGAGCATTCGATTCGTGAGGTCACTCCTACCTCCCACCGCGTAAGGGACGATGACAGAGATTGCCCGGTTCGGGTAATCCGCCGATTGGGCGGGTGGGCCCAAGGCTGTCATGACCAGGCAGGCCAACCAGAGATATCCAACGACGCCAATCCAATATTTTCTGTTCATTTTATTACACTCCTTTCTTTTTTTAAATAAAGGGATAATGGAGTACCTCCAATTTATCGAGGCAACAATGGGTTAGAACCCAATCTCAGGCTGATCGAGTGTCAGTATAAGCCTGAGCTGAAGTTCTGTTAGCACCACATTTAAGCAATTAATAGCATATTACAAACCTGCTTCTCAGTTGTCAAGAGGAATCGAATCAGAAGAATTTAGATCCTGTATACCCAGGATTCATTGACTTCTGAAAATTCATATGATAATGAAATAGGTAATAGATTTCTCTCCTTAAAGGGAGGAAACCATTATTCATCACGCAGGAGAAGCTGAGCATGAGGGAATGGCAAACCTATCTTCCGGAAGAAGACCGAAAGATCTACGAGAAAGCAGGATACTCGGCCAAGCAGCCCTTTGGAAAAAATCCGGCCCTGATCCTCATTGATGTGGTTCTTTCTTTTACTGGGACTCGGCCCATGCCCATCCTAGAAGCCATTGAGGAATTCCCCACATCATGTGGCCAGGCTGCCTGGGATGCCCTTCCAAAGATCAAGGAGCTTCTGGAGGCTTCACGGCTGGCCGGCATCAAGGTCGTTTTCATTAAGGGGAACCCCATGGACAAATACTTTGCAGGGGACACCACCAAAGGTGTTCTGACCCGGGATGAAACCTTCAGCAAATATGACCATCCCATCCACCCCATGGTCGGGCCGCTCCCAACAGAGTATGTGGTTCAAAAGTCAAAAGGCAGTGCCTTTTTCGGCACCCCCTTGACGTCCTATTTGACCCGCAACGGAATCGATTGCGTCCTCATCTCAGGATGCGTTACCTCAGGTTGTGTCCGGGCCACCACCATTGACGCTTGGAATTCGGGGTTTGTCCCCTTTGTCGTGGAAGAGGCGGTATTTGACCGAAGCCGTCATTCTCACTTGACCTCCCTTTTCGAGCTGAACGCCAAATACGCCACGGTCATCACTCTTGAGGAAGCAAAGGGTTATCTGGCCAGACTTTCAAGGAAGGGTTAATTCGTTGCCTTCCCAAAACGCCGCGAATTGCACTTTTATTGAGCATGAGTTATCCGTAGTTATAAACGAATAGATTCACAAAGAAAATCAGAAAATCAGAAAAGGAGAAGATGATGACAAATTTAACAACTAAAATTGGCAAACTAAGGCTTAAGAATCCTCTTATCCAGGGAGCAGGACCTTTGAGTGGGACTGCGGGCCACATCAAGAAGGGTGTGGACGCTGGGTTTGGAGGCATCGTCACGAAAACCACCACTTACTCATACTATTTGCAGAGATACCCAAGGCCTCTCTATCGGCTTAAGGATTTTATGAAGAGGCCCGATGAACCCTTCTTTGTTCCCAGGGATTATATGTGGCTACATAGGGAGCACAATTCCCTTTTCCCGCCCGATGTGTTTGTCCAGATCATTAAACAGATCATTGGGTATGTTCATGATCAAGGGGCTATTTTGATTGGAAGTTTTGCAGGAAGAGGCATCGCCGAGTGGCAGAAGGTTATTGAAATGTATGCCGCCGCAGGTGTGGATGCTATGGAGCTCAATTTCTGTTGCCCCTTTCCACCCAAAGGCCTGGAGAAGGACGAAGCCAATGCCTTCATGGGGATTTACTTTACCCAGCATCCAGAGAAAGGGGCTGAGGTGATTCGTAAACTGAAAGAGACGGTGAACATTCCTCTCTTCCCCAAGATCGGGCCCGACGGGACGAATTTTGTCGAAATGGTAAAGGTATTCAAGGAAGCGGGAGCCGACGGTGTTTCACTATTCGCAAATGATCGGGTTCTGCGCATCGATATCGAAACCGGAAAGCCGGTAAACTATGGCCCCTGCGCAGGAACCTCGTCCCACCTGAAGGCATCTACCATGAAATGGGTTTCTGAAATCTCCCAGGCTTTGGATATCCCTATTCTGGGAGGTCGGGGTGTGACCCACTATGAGGATGTCATCGAATACTTAATGGCGGGGGCATCAGGCGTTGAGGTGTGTGCAGCCGTGATGGTTCATGGGCTAAAACATGTCAAGGTGCTTTTGAACGGTGTCGAAACATTCATGGAGAGAAAGGGATACAAGAGTATCGACGAGATTCAGGGGAGGGCCGTGAAGTATATCTATTCGCCCCAACAGATGATAGAAGAGGTCAAGGCCCTTTACGCAGAGGTCGATCTCAAGAAATGCATCGGCTGTCGCCGTTGCCCAGAAGTTTGTGTCTATGATGCGATCGAAATCCTTCCCAAAAAGGTGAGAACCATCAATGAGAAGTGTACGGGATGTTCCATCTGCAGTCAGGTTTGTCCCGTTTTAGCCATCGAGATGAAAGAAAGGGGTGACGATCTCGATCATTTCAAGGCCTTGGCGTGGGAACACAAAGACTTGATGCCTGAGTTGTTCAAGAAGTAAACCGACACTTTATGGGAGCCTTACTTCCCCTCAACCTCCCCGCCTCTCTGTTGAGGAGAGAGGTATGGGTTGAGGGTGGCAGAGGAGGAGTTATGAAAAAATTCAAGATTGCCCTTGTGCCGGGCGATGGAGTGGGCCAGGAAGTCATTGAGGCAGCCAGAAAGGTCCTGGAAGCAGTCGCCAAAAAAGGGGAGGTGCAGTTTGAGTTCACCGAATACATAGCAGGGAAAATCGCCTATGACAAAACAAAAGACCCTCTCCCGCCCGAGACGCTGGACGGGATGCGTCGGGCCGACGCTACCTTGATGGGGGCGGGGCCATGTCGACAGGCCTCGTTCCTCCTCCAAGCCCCATGGGCAGGATGAGAAAGGAGCTCGATCTCTACGCAGATATTCGGCCCATCCAGTCCTATCCGGGCGTCTGGTGCCTGCGGGAGAAGCTGGACTTTATCGTTGTGAGAGAGAATACACAGGGGTTCTTGGCGGACAGAAATCTCTACAAAGGATACGGAGAATTCATGCCCAATGAGGCGGCGGCCCTCGTGAGTTCCCTTGTCCCGACCGCGAACATCGGGAAGGGGTGTGCTGTGTACAGGCCGATTCACGAGGCCCTCTTGGACATCGCGGGAAAGAATGTGGTGAATCCCATTTCCACGATTCTTTCGGCAATGATGATGCTGGACTACCTCGGAGCCTTCCAAGAGGCGGAGATCATCAAGAGGGCTGGATCAAACGTCCTTGCCAGGGGCGATCTCAAGACTCGAGACCTCGGGGGTAAGTCGACCGCCTCAGAGATGACCCAAGCCATTGTGGACACGATCGCGAAGGAGGGATAGCTCATATGGGAATGACCCTGACGGAAAAGATACTTGCCAAGGCCTCTGGAAAAGCGTCCTGCTCGCCCGGAGAGATTGTGGAAGCGAAGATCGACGTAGTCATGCTTCATGATATCGGGACCCCAGGTATTCAGACGCCGTTAAAAGAACTGGGTGTGCAGAAGATCCCTTCGTCGGTCAAAGTGGTCATCATTCCAGACCATTTTGTCCCTGCTCCCACCGTGAAGGCTGCAGAGAACCTGAAACTGACGAGGGAGTTCGCCAAGAAGCATGGGATCGAGGATTACTATGAACTGGGAAGAGGAGGGATCTGCCATCAGGTGATGGTGGAGAAAGGACATATCAAACCCGGCGCTGTGATCGTAGGCCCCGATTCTCACACCACGACCTATGGGGCCTTTGGGGCATTTGCTACCGGAATGGGGGTTACGGATACAGCCATTGGGTTAGGGTTGGGAAAACTCTGGTTTAAAGTTCCTCTCACGGTGAAAATCATTCTCAAAGGAAGGATAAACTCTCATATCTCTGCAAAGGATATCTCCCTTTTTCTATTGAAAAAACTTAACTCTGAAGAGGTCTTGAACAAAGCCTTAGAGCCGGGGGGGGAAATCATCGATCAGATGAGTGTTGATGGGCGAATGTGTCTCTGTAATATGGCTGCTGAGATGGGAGCAAAAAACTGTATCATCCCTCCGGACAAGATAACCCTGGATTATTTGAGGGGAAGAGTTAAAGACCCGATCACCGCCTTATCGAGCGATCCGGATGCCAGCTATGAGTACACCTATGAATTTGATGTCTCTGATCTGGAGCCTTTAGTCGCCTGCCCGCCTTCTCCGGCCAATGTCAAATCGGTAAAAGATGTGGAGGGAATAAAGATAGACCAGGCTTTTCTCGGTTCCTGTACTAATGGAAGAATGGAAGATTTAAGAATTGCGGCACAGCTATTAAAAAATGAGAAGGTCCATCCTGATGTAAGATTAATCATTACTCCTGCCTCTCAGGAGATTTACCTTCAGGCTTTGAAAGAAGGGCTTCTGGAGGTATTTGCGCAAGCCGATGGTAATATTACCAGCCCCACCTGTGGTGTCTGTTTTGGAGGCCACTCAGGCTTGCTGGCCCCTGGAGAGAGATGTCTCTCAAGTTCCAATAGAAATTTTATAGGCAGGATGGGAAGTCCGAAAGCAGAAGTTTATCTTGCCTCACCCGCTACCGTGGTAGCATCAGCGATTGAAGGAAAGATCTCTGACCCGAGGGGCAGGCTGGGGGAAGGAGGTATCAGATGAAGATTAGAGGTAAAGTGTGGAAGTACGGGGATGAAATAGACACAGATGTCATCTATCCTGGTAAATACATGGTCTCTTTTGATCCTTCGGAAGCGGCTAATCATGCCATGGAAGGGATCGAGATCGATTTCTACAAGAAGATTGAAAAGGGGGATATTCTGGTGGTAGGAAAAAACTTTGGAACCGGGTCGGCAAGAGAGCAGGCTGCCGTGGCACTGAAATCTGCAGGAGTTGGAGTCATCGTCGCAGAATCGTTCGCCCGAACCTTCTATAGGAATGCGATCAATGTAGGCATGCCAGTGGTCGAGCTGAAAGGGATTAAGGACAAGGTCGATGAAAAGGATGAAATAGAGGTGGATTTGGATCAAGGGGTGATCCGAGATATCACCAAGGGAAAAGACTACCGATTTCCTTCCATACATCCGTTCATCATGGAGATTTTGAAGGTGGGGGGAGCTGTTCCATACTATAAGAACAGGATAGGGAGAGAGTAAGCTTTGGAAAAGCGAGGTCGGGAGGGATTTTGGAGGTTCGAAAACGGATGAGAGGAACCAATAGGGAAAGAGATAATTTCTATAAGAATCTCATAACCGCCACGAAAGAAAAGGAGGCGCCGATCGGGAAATTGACCTTAGGTGAGATCATTGATCTTGCCGATCAGTTGAAGGTCAGGGCCAGTGATATCGTTATTGCTGAGGCCATGGTGGTCCACCAACTGAGAGCTGAGGAGGTGATTCAGGCCGTTCTGGATTCATTTAAATTCAACCTGCTGTCTCTGGAAGTTGGATTATCGAAAGGTAAAAGCTTCCTTTTGGGGAGTATCGGGAAAGAACTTGTGAAACTCAGGCAACGTGGAACCGTATTGATCGGGGACCGTTTTATCGATAAAGCCGTGATCTATACCCTTGCCGCTGAAGTGGGAAACCATCAGATGGGGCTTCAGCCCTGTGCCGGAACAGGAGATTCCTGTGTCTATACGGGATTGATGAAGGCGCTCCTGGAGACAAAGCGGCCGAAGTACGAAATCGGACAGATCGCTTCGCTGATCATCAAAATAGGCACTTTTTTCAAGGAGGGGAAAAAAACCACAGGTTGTAATATGGAGGGATTTGGAGCTGGAGCCGCATGCACAGCCGCTGCCTTGACGGAGCTACGGAACGGTTCGCCGAGAGATGTGGGTAAGGCGATTGTGTTAGCTCTTTCTCCTACGATCGCAGTTCCTTGCACGCCGAGAGTGATCGTTTCAGGACTCTGTGCCACACATATCGGAGGAGCGGTTTTGATTGGGAATTTGGCTTCGAACTTAGTCTTGAAGACCTCTCTCCCAGTCATCGTCGACGTTGACGTCATGCTCGCCATGGCCGCTTCGATCCATTCCGCGGCAGCGCCGGTCATCACCCAGATCAATTTAGAGTACATGAGGCCGTACTTTAAAAGAGAGGACGAGGTTGAGAAATATGTGCCTTCAGAGATCAGGCAGAAAGAAGCGAGAAAAGCGGAGGCCGTCCTGGGGCAGGCAAGGGAAGAGATTCGAAACTTGGCCGAGACGGCAAACCCCATCATCAGTCCCTTTGGCGAGGCTGTCGTGGGAGGAAGCAGCATTGCGGTTGGTTCCCCAACCAATATGGGCCGCATTGCCCATGAACTCTATCGAGGGGAGATCAAGAAGATTTCGATCGGATTAACCACCGATCTTTTTGCAAGGAGAACCATCAATATTCCCGGGATTTTAATGGGAGCTGTTTTTGGAGCCTCCACGAAAGATATCAAAATGTACAATAAAGTGTTGGAAGAGGTTTCAAAAAAAGGGATTGAGATTGAGATTAGTCAAATTGATGAGCCAGAGGTTCAAAGAATCTCCATCGAGGCCACCGAGGGAAGTGCCATGATCGATGCCCTAAACAGAGGGGGCGGGAGAATAAAGCTGGTGGATGCAAAACCTTCGCTCGAAGAAGCAAACACTGCTGCAAAGAGGCTCGGAATAAAGTTGGCTCAAACTTAGCACCCAATCTAATTTTGGTTTGAAAAGAGGCTGGATCTCGACAGAATGCTAAAAAATAAAAATAGGTAAATAGGGACACATCCTATTTCTTGAAGTTTTTAAAGATAGAAGAGAATAAAGAAGGAACTGGAGGAGATATAGGCGGACGGAGATTACACCCACTTCGGGGGCATTTACTTACTTCAAACCTTCTTCAAACGATTAAACTTGCGCAGGCAGTTACATCGCCATCTTCAATTTCATCAACGCAACAACCGATACACCATCGCCGAGGAGATGTTGGCATTAATTTGGCCCATCTCATTAGGTCTGGGAAGGATCGAAACGTCCCACCTCTTAAAACACAATGGCGTCTTCCAATACCTCACGGGACTACCGAATTATCCCAATCCCACCACTTTAAGGCGTTTCCTTCTTCGGATGGCTCCCTTAGCACTCCCCAAATTGAGGAAGCTCCCCGACAGATTTCTTTTGTCAATTGTGATCTTCGTTCTGGATTCGACGGTCCTTATCCTTTATGGAAAACAGGAGATGGCTCGTATCGGTTACAATCCCCTTGATGAAAAAAATATCATGGGGCCACTGGTCACGAGGGAGGCAGTGGAGGAGATGATGGCGGCTCTCGAAAAGGTAAAAAAGCAAGGAGGGGGGATCGTCTAAGGGGGAAACCGCCTTCCTCATCTGGGAGAGCAGTTTGTGGAACCGACGATTGTCAGGATGCCTGCACAGACCGAGATAGTGCATCACGAAACCTTAGCTCCCATCCTTTACCTTCTCGAATATGAGGATTTCGAGGATGCCATCAGGATCCATAATGAAGTTCCTCAAGGATTATCCAGTGCGATCTTTACCCTGAAATTAAGGAAGGCAGAGAGATTTCTTTCTCACGATGGGTCTGATTGCGGTATCGCCAATGTGAATATCGGAACCTCTAGTGCGGAAATAGGAGGTGCTTTCGGCGGCGAGAAAGAGACGGGAGGAAGACGGGAATCCGGCTCCGATGCCTGGAAAGGGTATATGCGTCGCCAGACCAATACCATCAACTGGTCTGCCGAGCTTCCTCTGTCTCAGGGAATTAAGTTTGGAGATTAGTCTCCTCCCGCCCCTCAACCTTTCACCCTCAAATCCCCTTTGTTATCTATGCGGTAATAAAAATTCCCAAAAATGTTTAATTCATGTAAAATGAGTCCTAACCAGGGAGGGAAAAATATGGAACGGAATTCAAACAGGGAGGCCCTGGAAAGAAGGGTCGTGGAGCTTGAGGAGAGGCTGAGAGAATACGAGCAGAACGGTGTGGAAAAACATCTTCAGGAAATGGCTAAGCGCCTCGAGAAGATTGCCGAGATGGGTGACGATGGCATCATCGTCTTCGATGAGAATTATAGAATTGAATTTGCCAATATTGTTGCCACAGAACTGACCGATTATTCGAAAGAAAGGTTAATGGGGATGGATTTCCGAAGACTCTTGACCGAGAGAGACATCGGTTATCTGAGCCAGATGCACTCTGAGGTCGGAGTGGATGAGAGTAAACGGGTCTGCACGGAGATGGAGGTGCTGACAGAAAGAGGTTTGAAAAGGGATGCAGAGGTTTGCATCACCATTTCGAAAACTGAAAAAGCCGGAATGAAGACCTACGCCTACCTCAGGGATATCACGGAACAGAAAAGGATGGAGAGGGAGATCCGGGAGGCCACAAAGCGGTTTGAGAAGATTGCCGAGATGGGGGAGGATGGGATTATCGTCTTTGACGAAGATTCCCGGATCGAATTTGCCAACCAGATGGCGACGGAGATCCTGGGCCTTCCGAAAGAACAGATCTTCGGCCGGGAATTTTTTTCTCTGATCGGCAAAAAAGATGAGGAGTTCCTGGAGGAGATGGTGATGCGGGGAGAAGGCATAGGCCAGAAGGTCTGCATTGAGATGCCCGTTCAGACTCCTTCGGGACAGACCAAAGAGACGGAAATCTGCGTTGCTCCGACCCGATCGGAGGAGGGCTCGATCAAGACCTACGCCTATATCCGTGATATCACGGAGCGAAAGAGGTTTGGAAAAGAGCTCAAAGAATCCGAGGAAAAATATCGTAACCTTTTCGAGAGGGTCCAGCATGGCCTTTTCATCAGCACCAAAGAGGGATGGTTTCTCGACTGTAATCAAGCCCTGGCAGAGATGGCGGGATACAATGATAAAGAGGAGTTCTTAAAAATCGATATTGCAAGAGACCTCTATGTTAATAAGGAAGACAGAAGAAAATTTCAGAGGTTGATGGAAGAGCATGGATTTGTCAAAGACCTTGAGGTGGAGTTTAAAAAGAAGAACGGAGAGAAGATCACCGTTCTTCTCACCGCCCATGTCAAAAGGGATGAGAAGGGTGAGGTTGTCGGATACGAAGGGCTCAATATCGACATCTCCGACCGGAAGAGAATGGAGAGGGAGATGAAAGAGGCCAATGAATTCTTCATGAATCTGATCGAAAGTTCAGTGGACGGGATCATCGCCGCAGATATGGAGGGCAACATCATCATCTTTAATAAAGGGGCGGAGACATTGACAGGCTACACTGCGGAAGAGATGATCGGAAAGATCCACATCACCCGGATCTATCCTGAAGGGGTTGCCAAGGAGATCATGAAAAAACTCCGGAACCCCGAATACGGAGGGGTAGGGAAGTTCACTCCGACCCAGCTCAATGTCGTCAACAAAAACGGGGAGGAGATTCCCATTCAACTTTCAGCCGCTCTCATTTACGATGGGGCAGGAAAAGAGGTGGCCAGCGTAGGGATTTTTACCGACCTGAGGCCCCGCCTGAAGATGGAGAAAAATCTCCAGGAGATCCAGCAGGCCCTTCTCCAATCTGAAAAACTGGCGGCCATGGGGAGGCTCACCTCCCAGATTGCCCATGAATTGAACAACCCCATTTACGGCATCATGAACACCTTGGAACTCCTCAAGACCGAGGTTCCTCCGGAGAGCAAGCGGCGAAGAATTCTGGATCTTTCCCTCTCTGAAACCCACAGGCTTGCCGAGATGCTTCGAAGTATGCTCAGTTTCTCGAAGCCTGAGGAGGAGGAGAGGAGGCCCATGAGGATCAATGAGTTGATCGAGGGTATTTTATTAGTGATGGAGAAGCAGATGAGGGAGTCGAATATTGAGGTGGTGACCCACCTCGACCATGAGATTCCAGAGATCATGGCCTCCACCAACCAGATGAGACAGGTCATGCTGAATATGTTTAAGAATGCCAAGGAGGCAATGCCAAAAGGAGGAACCCTGATAGTCAGAACGAGCAGAAAGGACGATAAGGCGCTGATCCAGATTGAGGATACAGGGATTGGAATTCCGGAGGATGTACGGAATAAGGTCTTTGAGGCTTTCTTCACCACGAAACAGAAGGTGAAAGGAGTGGGTTTAGGGCTTTCGGTCTGTTATGGCATTATCAAGGATCATCATGGGGAGATTAAGGTCGAGAGTGAAGAGGGAAAAGGCACCTATTTCACCATCAGCCTCCCCATTTAAATAGAATAGGTAATCCTTAATGGCGGAACGTCACCATCGAACGATGAAAATACTCTGGAGGTTCGGGTTAAGGTTACGGTGACGAAGCCCCTGCCTACCGGCAGG
>JASEIE010000082.1:0-1379 GCA_030024065.1 Thermodesulfobacteriota bacterium | reverse complement strand
GTTACGGTTACGTGTAAAGAATGAAGAGACGATCAACGTAACCTTTTATTAACGATACGGGCCCTGAACCTATCATGGTACAGGGCGGGCCTCCCTGCCTGCGGTAGGCAGGATTACCCTTACCGTTAGACTTTTATTTTCTAAGCAATGAATCACGGAGATTGGATAAGAAAGGAATTCAGGAAATTAAGTCAATCGCTTGGTTTCCGTTACATCCCTTATGAGGAGATAGAGAACCGTCTCAACAGGGTCAGGGATGAAATGAAGAAACAGGAGATCGAGGCGCTCCTCGTTGTTCAGAAGATGGATTTCTATTATCTCTCAGGAACAACGCAGGATGGTTTTTTCTTCCTACCTTTGGAAGGAAAGCCTCTGCTCATGATCAAGAGGGAGTTGGAGCGGGCTAAAGTGGAATCACCCTTAAAGGATGTGATTTCATTCAAATCAGTTCGTGATATCCCCTTGGTCATCCAAAACCATAATGGAAGACTTCCTCAGAATCTGGGGCTGGAGTTCGATCTCCTTCCAGTTAAGGACTACTTTAAATTTCAGGAGCTTTTTCCAGGCATCCATCTCTTGGATGCCTCCATCGTTTTCCGGGAGGCTCGTAAGATAAAATCGCCTTTCGAAATCGATTTGATGAGAAAGGCAGGAGAGATTGGGAAGAAGGTTTATGAGGAAGCAACGACAATTCTTAGAGAAGGGATGACGGAGATCGAGTTTGGGGGTCTTCTGGAGGCGATTGCAAAGAGATATGGCCATGAGGGGCTCCTCAGGGTGAGATCGCTTAATTACGAAGCCTACACCTGGCATGTTCTGAGCGGTCCCAATGGGGGAATCGTGAGCCAGTCCGATTCTCCGATGGGCGGGCTCGGGCTCTCTCCTGCCTTTCCGGTTGGAGCAAGCCAGAGAAAGATGAAGGCCCGTGAGCCCATCCTGGTTGACTTCGGGACCTGCTTTCACGGTTACCAGGCGGACGAAACCCGTATGTTTTCCATTGGAAAAATGAAAAAGAAATTTATCGATGCGTACAAAGCATGCGGGGAGATACACGATAGTGTCCTGGAAGAAGTCCGCCCAGGAGCGGACTGTGAAACCATTTTTATAAAGACCCTTCGGCTCGCAAAGAAGTTGGGTTACGAAAGAAGTTATTTGGGGCCCCCAGGACTTCAGACCCGTTTCATTGGACATGGAATAGGGCTGGAACTGAATGAATTGCCTTTCATCGCCCAGGGCCATTCTTATCCTCTCGAAGAAGGAATGACCTTTGCTGTGGAGCCGAAAATCGTCTTCCCCGGAGAGGGAGCGGTAGGACTTGAAAATACGGTAGCGGTCACGAAGGACGGCTACGAGATCCTAACACCGGTTGAACAGGGAAT
>JASEIE010000081.1:8810-12930 GCA_030024065.1 Thermodesulfobacteriota bacterium | reverse complement strand
GGGTTTCAGGAATTTATGAATCGCGCAGAGAAAGATAGGCTTGAGCGAATGGGAGATAAAGATCTCTTTTCTAAATTTTTACCCTATGCCATTGCCCTCGATGTTGCAGATAACTGGGCAGTGGCATTCGAGGGAATTTACCAGGACCCACCCAACTGGTATACTACCCCGGCTGGGTTCAGGACGTTCCATCCCACCGGTTTTACGCGCTCCATAAACACCGTGACTTCAAGCCTCGGTTCTGCGATGTTCTCCGCACCCAGGGGAAGCGGCGGCAGTGGAAGGGGTGGAGGGTTTGGAGGAGGAGGTTCCTCCGGAGGTGGTTTCGGCGGCGGCGGCGGCGGAAGCTGGTAACGGACAGGAGCGATTGAAAATCCTCCTTGTTTGAGGTATAAAATTCCAGGAGGAGATAATGAACATTTCATCCCAACTGAAAAGAACCTCCCTTATCAAATTTTCATCTCTTGCCCTCTCCTTACTCTCCAACAGCTCCAAAGAAAACCTCATCCGGTTTACACACCTTGCGGAGAAGATTCCACAAAAAGATTCTTATCGCGAAAAGATCGGATGGATCAGGGAACTCTTTCAGAGAGATCATCCTTCGCTTGAAATCGCCCGAAGGATTCTCAGCGAAAGCAATCCAAAACAACGCGAAAAGATCGTACAATTTCTGGTGGACCAGTTTCTCGAAGGAACGAACCGGAGAAAGGATTTTGCCTCAAAAACGGGTTTTTACCCTCCAAGGAGCATTCTTATCAGCCCCACGATGCGCTGCAATCTCCACTGCTATGGGTGCTATGCAGGAGACTATTCAAAAGAAGGAGAATTAGAAGCGGAAGAGATTGACCGAATTCTAAATGAGGCCGAGGAGATGGGAATCCACCTGGCCGTCGTCCTTGGAGGAGAACCTTTCCTCAGGAAGGATCTTTTTGAGATTTACAGTCGGCATCCTCGTATGATCTTTCACGTTTTTACCCACGGAGGATTCCTGGATGAGGCCATCGTTGAGAAGATAGCTTCCCTGGGAAATGTCTCTCCCGCCATCAGCCTGGAGGGGTTTGATGAGGCGACCGACAGGAGACGGGGGAAAGGCCACTTCCGGCAGGTGATGAGGGGGATGGGTCTGCTCCGGGAGGCAAAGGTCCTTTTCGCCTGTTCCCTCACTCAGACCAGGGAAAACGCCAATGTTCTGGTTAGCGATGAATTCATGGATTTCCTGATTGAAAAAGGAGTTATCCTGATTTGGTACTTCATGTGCCTTCCTGTGGGGAGAAGTCCAGATATCGAATGGATGCCCACTCCCATGCAAAGAGAACAGCTGCGGCAGGCCCTAATTCGTTTCCGGCTAACGAAACCTGTTCTCTTCGTCGATTTTTGGAACGATGGCCAGATCACCAACGGCTGTATGGCCGGAGGACGGATGTATTTTCACATCAATGCCCGGGGAGATGCGGAGCCCTGTGTCTTCTGTCATTTTGCCTCTGACAACATCAAAGGAAAGACATTGTTTGAAGTCCTCAACTCCCCTCTCTTCAAGGAGATTCGTTCCCGGCAAACCCATTTCAAAAACCTGCTAAGGCCCTGCATGCTGATTGATGCACCCGAGATTGCGAGGGAGATGATTTCCCTTCCGGGTGTCTCCTTTACCCATCCGGGGGCAGACCACTTTTTCACCCATCTCCACGAGTCCATCGATCAGTATTCGAGAGAGTACGGGGCGATTGCTGAACCTGTCTGGGAGGAGATATCAAAGAAGAAACAGGAGGAAAACGCCCGGGAGGTTGAGTCAGCAAGGGAAGAAAGAGAAACCCGATGAAAGCTTATCTCGGGATTGACGTGGGTTCGGTCAGCACGAATCTGGCCATTCTGGACGAGAGAGGTGAGGTCGTTTCCCAGCATTACCTTCTCACCCATGGACAGCCCATCCAGTCGGTGCAGAAGGGACTGAGGGAGATCGCTTTTGCCCTTCCAGAATATTTCGAGATTCGAGGAGTGGGAACGACCGGAAGCGCCAGAAAGTTGACCGGCCTTCTCGTAGGTGCTGATGTGATCAAAAATGAGATCACCGCCCATGCCATGGCTGCGGTCCATTTCCATCCGGATGTTCGAACCGTCATTGAGATCGGAGGACAGGATTCGAAGATCATCATCGTCAGGGATGGGCTCGTCATTGACTTCGGGATGAATACGGTCTGTGCCGCCGGGACAGGCTCCTTCCTTGACCAGCAGGCCCTCCGGCTCAGCGTTCCCATCGCAACCTTTGGGGATTATGCTCTCCGATCCGAATCGCCGGTGAGAATTGCAGGACGATGCACGGTGTTCGCAGAGTCGGATATGGTCCACAAACAACAGATGGGTTGCAATCTCAGCGACATCATCGCCGGCCTGTGTGAAGCTCTGGTCCGGAATTATCTCAATAATGTAGCCAAGGGCAAAGACATCCAGAAACCCATTCTTTTTCAGGGAGGCGTGGCAGCAAACTTAGGCATCAAGCAGGCCCTTGAAAGGGAACTGGGAACAGGGATCTATGTCCCAAGATTTTATGCTGTGATGGGAGCCATCGGCTCGGCCCTTCTCGCCAGAGAGAAGATGGATGGCTCACAGGCGTCCGGGTTCAAAGGTTTCAGAGTGGTCGATATGAACTGCAAGACGCGAAATTTTTTCTGCAAGGAATGCGAGAACACCTGCGAGGTCGTCGAGTTTATCATAGAGGAAAGGCCGGTTTCCTATTGGGGGGACCGGTGCGGGAAATGGGAAGCCCAAGCAAAGACATTTTAGATTTGAGATTTGCGATTTACGATTGAACAAAAGATAGGGATGGAGATTCCCTCCTTGGCTCATGAAACTCACCGTTCCCCATCTTGGATATTTGGATATCTTTTTGGCCGCCATGTCGAGAAAGATTGGGCCGGAGTTTATCTTTCCGCCCAAGACCAGTCCACGGACACTCCTTTTGGGAACAAAACACTCTCCTGAATCAACTTGCCTTCCATTTAAATTCATTCTCGGTAACTTCATCGAAGCCCTTGAGTCGGGGGCAGACACCATTGCCATGATCACCGATCGTGGTCCCTGCCGGGTAGGAATGTACGATGTCGTCATGCAACAGGTCCTCAAAGATCTTGGATTTCGATTTAACTGGATCACCATGGATGATACGCGGATCTTGCGGGATTATCTCATACGGTTCAATCGGGAGAGAAAGAGACGGGGAGTCTCCCTTTGGCAAAGTCTTCAGGCTATCCGATTCAGCTGGAAGAAGGTGAGGCTCTGTGAGTCCATCGAGCGGATCGCACACAAAATCAGGCCCCTGGAAATGAAAAGAGGGGAGACCACACGAGTCCAAACCGACTGTTTAAGGTTGATCGACAAAGCATCGGACTTCAGCGAACTGAAAGCAGCCTATCGGCAATGTCTGGAAAAGCTTGATCGAATCGAGAGGGACGATTCGAAAAATCCCCTGAAGATTCTCATCACAGGGGAGGGATACATGGTGATCAATCCCCATGCCAATCAGGATATTGAGAGAAGGCTCGGAGAGATGGGGGTGGAGGTGACCCGAACGGTATGGTTCACCTCACAGATCGCCTATGCGTTGCACCTGGATTTCCTGAACCCGAGGTCGAAGCGGAGTGCGATCAAGGCCTCCAGGCCCTACCTGCGACATAACATCGGTGGAGAATGCAATGCCTCCATTGGTTATCCTCTTCTCTATAAAGAGGACGGCTTCGAGGGGGCTATTCAACTCCTTCCTTTTGGTTGTATGCTGGAGGCAGTGGCCAAAAACATTCTCGTGAGAGTGAGCCAGGAACATGACATCCCTGTCCTCACCTTTTCTTTGAGTGAGAACCTTTCCGAGACGATGATCACCACCCGGCTGAGCGCCTTTGTCGATCTTCTACAAAAACGAAGAGAGAGGTCAAAATTTATCTCCTCCCCCTTGCGGGCATAAGCGCTAACTTAAGAAGAGGGGAGGTTTGAGAAAAAATCCCAACAGGGATATTCGATAATAGACCGGCGATTTATCGCCGGTGATGTGAATGAAAAAAGGAGAGTCCCATGGGGACGAATGAAAAAGGGGTCTGAAAATGGCTAATTCTTACATCAGCCCCTATGTCCA
>JASEIE010000081.1:0-8800 GCA_030024065.1 Thermodesulfobacteriota bacterium | reverse complement strand
CGGCTGAACTACCGCGGCCGGCACCGGATTCAACAGTGCCTACGGCACTGGCCGTTCCGTTTGCCGGGTTCTCCCAGCGATGAATCGCTGGGCTATTGTCATGCATGGACCTCCGGGGCTTCAGATTAATTAAGTTGGCGCTTATGCCCATCAAGGGGGGAGGGGGAATTATTATGGTTTTAATCATTTGCCCAATGTAGCCTGCAGATAGCTAATGACTTAAATGGTCATGAATATTACGGGAGAGAAAAAGAGGATCGGATGACCATCCGGATTGGGATCCCGCGGACTTTATACTATTACCGATATTTTCCTTTATGGAAAATACTCTTCGAAGAACTGGGATTCGAAGTCATCATCTCAAGGCCAAGCCATCGCAGTCTCGTTGAAGAGGGGTTTAAATTTGCCGATGACGATACCTGCCTCCCCATCAAGATGGCCTATTCCCACACCCTCAATATAAAAGACCAGGTCGATTTCCTGTTCATTCCCCGTCTTGTCAGTGTTGAGCCCAAGACCTGCTGCTGTCCCAGAATGGCAGGGCTTCCGGAGATGCTCAAATATTCTATTCCGAAGATGCCGGCCCTCTTAGCCCCCTATGTGGATGAACGATATCGCGATTCCCGACTTTACCAATCCCTCTTCAGGATGGCTGCTGAACTGGGGAAGCGTTCGGAGGAGATTAAAGAGGCCTATCGAAAAGGGAAGATGAATTATCAGGCCTTTCAAGTGAGGATGCAGAGGGGAGAGAAGGTGCCTGAGCTTTTTGCAAAACTGGAAAGAGAGACTCTTTCTCCGAGGAAAAAGATTGCCCTCGTTGGACATCCCTACTGCCTCTACGATCCCTACTTCAATTTCAACCTCCTCAACGTCCTTGAGGAAGCTCGTGTAGCCATCCATACCCAGGAGAGGGTAACCCCGAAGGATATCGATTCCGAGATTCAGCAAATGAGAAAAGATATCTATTGGTCCTCCGGCAGGGAGATTTTGGGGGCCTCTCTGCACTACCTTCGAACAAAAGAGGTGGATGGCCTGATCTATCTTACCTGTTTTTCTTGTGGCGTTGACTCCATGATCGAACCTCTGGTTAGACACAAGGCCAATGAGGAGGGGGAGGTTCTTTACCTCTGTCTGATGTTTGACGAGCACACAGGTCCTGCAGGGATCCTCACCCGTGTAGAAGCCTTCCTCGAAACCGTGGAGCGAAGAAAGGCCAATCGGAGGACGGAGTGACAAAGATCGGAATACCGAGAGGACTTCTCTTCTATCGTTACTTCCCCCTCTGGGAGACATTCTTTCAGGCTTTAGGGATGGAGGTGATGGTCTCCCGGCCGACCACCGAGGAGACGATCAGACAGGGATCCCATCTCCTGCCGGGAGATCTCTGTCTCCCGGTCAAAATCTATTTCGGTCACATCGCATCGATCAGAAAAGAAGTGGATTTCCTTTTTGCGCCCCGTTATATCAGCGTCGAAGCCGATGCCTATATGTGTCCGAAGCTGATCGGTCTTCCGGATATGGTCCTCTGTGCCATCGACTCTCTTCCTCCCCTGATCGACTTGCCTATTCACAGCAAGGCTCAGGGCATGGAGGCAGAAAAAGTTTTCTACCTAAAAGTGGGAGAGAGATTCATAAAGAACAGGGAGCATGTGGAACGGGCTTATTCAATGGGAATGGAAAGGCAGAGTCGCTTCCGGGGGCTTCTTCAGAAAGGCTTCTCCTTTGAAGAGGCCGTTGATTTAAGCCGATCTCCAGATAGACCGGAGATGGCGAGAAAAGACGGAAGAATGAAGTTGGGAATCATCGGCAGGCCCTATTATCTACACGATTCTTTTCTCAGAAGGTCTATTGTAGAACAGGTGGAAGGGAAGGGATATCAACTCCTCACGACCGAAGTCCTGAGCGAACAGGTGATCGAGAGAGAGGTGGGGAGACTTCGAAAGAGAATCTACTGGTCTTATGGAAAAGAGATGGTTGGAGCAGCGATCCATTTCGCTCAGGACGAAACGGTGGGAGGCATCATCAACCTCGCCTCTTTTGGATGCGGTCAGGATTCCTTTAATTTCGAGTTGATTCAGCACTACGTCAAAGATCGGATTCCCATCCTCTCTCTGGTCTTCGATGAACCCCTTTCAACTGTTGGGTTTTCAACAAGGATCGATGCTTTTCTGGAAATGATCGTCCGCAGGAAGAATCGAAAATGAAAATGACGGCTCCTTACCTGGGAATGATTCACAGGGCCTACGGCCCCGTCCTCAAAAAGGCGGGAGTGGAAATCATCTACCCACCCAAACCGACGAAAAGGACGCTCGATCTCGGGACCAAGCATGCCCCTGAATTTGCCTGTTTTCCATTTAAGATCACGCTCGGAAGCATGATGGAGGCCCTTGAATTAGGAGCCGACACTATTTTTATGATCGGGGGATGGGGTCCCTGCCGCTTCGGCTATTACGATGTCATCCAGGAGCAGATTTTGAAGGATCTGGGTTATCAATTCGTCATGGGAAGCGCCAATAATCCTGATGCGCTCAGGGACATGCTTGACCTGATGCAGAGAATCTCTGGTTCACGATCGAGATTAAGCCTATACAAGATCTTCTTCTCCATTCTGATCCGGTTATCCTTTTTGGATTGGGCGCTAAAAAAATATTTCCACATCAAACCATACGAATTGGTTTCCGGGGATGCGGATCGGATCTTGGAGAAGGCTCTTTCCCTGATCGAAAATAGTCTTTCCTTGCCCCAACTCCTCAAATCGGTTTCGATCATCTCTTTTTGGTTCCGAAGGATGAAAAGGAAAAATGGGGTCACTCCTCTCCGGGTGGCCATAGTTGGGGAGCTCTTCACCGTTTTGGATCCATCGGCCAACATGGAAATCGATCGATGGTTGGCCCGGAGGGGGATTGAGGTTATTAAGTCCGTCTGGTTGAGCGACTACGCCAATGACCGTTTCCGTTTTAAACCCTTCCGGAGAAACCAGTTTAAATTTTCGTCGAGACATGCTCGCCCGTACCTCCGATTCCATTCGGGTGGCGAGAGCATCGAATCGGTAGGGAAGACGGTCTACTATGCGAAGAACGGTGTCGATGGAGTGATCCATATCTTCCCCTTCACCTGCATGCCTGAACTGGTGGCCCAGACGATCCTGACCAAGGTCCAGAGAGACCTGGATATTCCCATCCTTACCCTGGTCATTGATGAACATACCGCATTCGGTGGCGTGGAGACGCGCCTGGAGGCCTTCATGGATCTTCTGGAGAGAAGGAGGAGGCGTCGCTGAGATGTCCAGCGGGCAGATCAGTTTCTTCCTCACCCTGTTCCACCTCTTCTCATCCCTCGTTCCGAGACGGATGCATCGCTTCTTTGCCTCCCTCGGGAATCATCTCGTCTTTCTCATCCTTAAAAGAGTCAGGGAGGAGGTGAAACAGAATATCCGGGTGATCGGAAGGGGAAGCTATTCCGAAGAAGATGTATCCCGGCTGGCAAAACAATGCTTCCAGAACTACTGCCATAAACTCCTGGACTATATGGCCATGCATCGATTGAATTCCGAAAATAAAAGGGAGTGGGTTGAGAAAGAAATCGGAGAGGAGAATCTGGTGAAGGCTCATGCCAGGGGACGGGGCGTCATCTGTGTCACCCCCCATTTTGGAAACTGGGAATTGGGGGGCTATGTGCTGGCGTCGAAAGATTATCCCATTACCATCTTGACGCTTCCGGAAGAGAGCCAATACCTCTCCCGTTATGAAGAGAGGCTTCGAGAGAGGGCGGGAATCCACACGATTAAGATCAACCCGAAGGAGAGGCCGAACCTGGCTATTCTCGATATTGCAAAACGATTAAGAGAAAATGAGATTGTGGCCATGGTGGCGGATCGAATCTACGAAAGAGAGGGAGTTGAAGTCGAATTCTTCGGTCGTCCAACCCTCTTTCCTTCAGGAGCAGCCCACCTATCTCTTGAGACAGGCGCAACCATTGTTCCAGTTTTTGTCGTCCTTGAAAAAAGGATTAAATACTGGGGGATTATCGGTGAACCCATTCCGATGAAAAGAGATTTGGATAAAAATGAAGCGGTGAGGCAGGGAGTTCAGGAGATTGCGAGGAGGTTTGAGGAGATGATCCGTCGGTATCCGGATCAGTGGTTTAATTTCTTTCCTTTCTGGGAGAAGAACGTGAAATCAACTCCCTCCTCCTCGGGAACTGTGTAGTAATTTGCCGTTTCCCCTTCGACACGCTCAGGGCGAACGGCCCTGCCTGCCGGCAGGCAGGTAAGTAATTGATTTTAATGTAACGTGGTCCGTTCATGGTTAGTCCTTCGACTCACCGTTCGTCCTGAGGCTCTCGAAGGAGGAACCGTTAACTCAGGACAGGCTTGTCGAACCATGAACGGATTTGCGGCACAGTCCCTCGACGGGAGAGGGGTAAGGTGAGGGTAAGAGATTCTGATCCCGGAAAATTAGAAATCGTTATGAAGTGGTTTTTAAAATCAGAGGGTTTCTACTCCATTGGAGAAAAGGTTTATAAGGGCAGGGTCAACCAACATCAAACCTTCATTCAAAGGGAGCCAGAGGAAATCTATTCCATTCTTGCCGATTCAGATCAATTAAGACAATGGTGTCCGATTGAACAAATCTCGGTTGAAAGGAGCACACCAGGTGAATTTGGTGTGGGAACAAGATTCCATTTCAAACTTCGATTTCGAGTTCAGCCGGAATGGGACTCTGAGGTAATTTATCTTAAAAGGCCCTACCAAATCGTCTATCAATTTCTCAATGGAATTTTCAAGGGGGGGATTGAGATTTGGGATTTTAAAAAGGTCGAATCGGGAACAGAGGTGAACCATACCCTCCTCTACCGGATAGATCGATGGATTTACAGGGTGGGATGGTCGCTTCTGGGAGGCGAGAGGAAACATAATGAATTGACGGAGATAGCCCTCTCGAAACTAAAAGCCCTTCTCGAGAGAGGTCCTTCATGAAAGTCCTTTTGGTCATCCCCGGTTGGCATCCATCGAGCCTCTGGGGTCAGATTCGATTCAAATTTCCTCCCCTGAGCCTCCTCATGCTGGCTTCCACAACCCCTGAAGGAGTGGAGGTTTCCATCCTCGATGAGAATCTGGAGATAATGAATGATGAGATCGATGCAGATTTAGTCGGGATCACAGTAATAACCCCACAGGCGCCGAGGGCCTATGAGATTGCTAACCAATTGAGGAAGAGCGGGAAAAAGGTTGTCCTCGGAGGTTTTCACGTCTCCCATCTTCCCGAAGAGGCATTGAATCATGCTGATGCCGTGGTCATTGGGGAAGGCGATCGGGTCTGGAAGGAGGTCATTAAAGATTTCAAGGAGTACGGGTTAAAGAGAATATATAAAGATGATGAATTTGTTTCCCTTGCCGAAAGTAAGGAGCCGCGAAGGGATCTGGCAAAGGGGAAGGGTTATCTTTTCACCAATACGATTCAGACGACCCGAGGTTGTCCCTTTCAATGTGAATTCTGCTCTGTCTCCTCCTTCTTCGGCAGGAGCTACCGGACCCGGCCCATTCCTCTCGTTATAAAAGAGCTGGAGAGGTTAAGGCGGGAGAGTGTCTTTCTCTTTCTCGTAGATGACAACCTCGTCGGAAACCGCTCCTATGCCAAAGCCCTTTTCCAGGAGATGACCCCATTCCAATTCAAGTGGGCGAGCCATGCTCCCCTTCACTTTGCCGATGACGAAGAACTGCTTAAACTGGCCTCCCAGAGCGGCTGCATTGCCCTCTTCGTGGGATTCGAGTCACTCTCCCCGGAAAACCTTTCTATGATGGCAAAGGAGTCCAACCTTAAGACCTCTCCAGTCGAGGCCGTAAAGAGATTCCATGACCATGGCATCGGTGTCCTGGCCTCTTTCATCTTAGGATATGATTACGACACTCCAGACACCTTTAAAAAAATTTTGGATTTCTGCCATCGGATCAAAGTGGATGGAGCTCTCTTTCCCATCCTCACCCCTTATCCAGGAACCGATTTAAGGGAGAGATTGAAGAGAGAGGGAAGGATATTGACAAATCGATGGGATCTCTATGATATGGAACACGTCACCTTTGTTCCGAAGAGGATGAGTCCGGAAAAACTTCAGGAGGGTTTTGAATGGCTCAATTCATCTTTTCTGTCATGGAACTCCATCTTCAGGAGGCTTTTCAAAATTCACCGATCCCTTCAAATCTTCGGGCCCATGAATTTAGGCTTCCGGAAGGCATGGAGAGGAAGAAAATAGTCAGAATTCAATTCCCCTGGACGAATTATAGGAATTCAGGATCAGATATCCACAATAAGGATTTCCCAGGGAAAGGGGTTATCATTAGTAAATTGAAATAAAAAATCCACCAGGCCTTTGGCTTGGTGGATTTAATTAGGGTTAAGGTTTGGAGGAGGAAAGAGATTTTTATCTCTTATTGGAAATGAGTATACACAACTCACATTAAAGGAAGGTTAAAATAGGATTAGAATTTTCTAATTTTTAGGTTCTATTTTTTCTCCTGAAAACAAAGAGAGATGGAGGTGGCCTATGGAAGAGGGGAGGAGACTTAGTGAGGAGGAATTTGTTGTTCAGGCGATCAAGAAATTAAAAAAGGACCCTTTTCGCGGAATTCATAGTGTTTACAGTGGATTTAACGAAGCTTTCCGGAGATATTTTAGGACGAATCCGGTAGAAGCCACTAACCGGTTGGCTGCAGAAGGGAAGATCGAGACCCGACCCGTAAAAGGAGGAATGATGCTCTTTCTTCCAGGGGAGGCTCCTAAAAGACTTTCCGCAGAAGAAATCATCCAACTGATATTAGAAGTTGGAAGCCGTTCTTTTACAGAAGAAGAGTTTGTGATTGAGGGAATAAGGAAATTAAGGAAAGAGCCTTATAAAGGAATCCACAGTGTTTTCAGCGGGTTTAATGATGCCTTCCGAAAACATTTCAATAAAGACCCGATTCAATTTACAGGCAAGATGGCCTCCGAAGGGAAGATTGAAATCATCCCACTAAAGAGTGGCAAAGGGGTGATGCTCTACCTTCCAGGAGAGGGTCCAAGGGGCCAAAAGACCGAGGAGGCCCTGAAGAGGATTCTGGAATAAAGAACGGAAATAAAATTCTAAATTCGAAGCACGAAATTCCTGCCTACCGCAGGCAGGCGAAACAACCGATCATGACAGCCAATCATTTTTTCTGCAAAAAAATTGCCGTAAGGGTATTTTAGAACGTATGAGGGTCTGTAAAGACGTCGAAAGGTTTAGTCATTAAGGAAAATATAGCGTCAACATAAAATATTTTGAATACAATGGCAACACCTTTTGTGCTATGATAATTTTAAAGAACGCTGTGACATATGAGGTGAAGAAATGGAAACTAAATTAAAAATGGTTTATTGGAAGGGTGAAAAATTTTGGGTGGGAAAGCTTCTTGAATATCCTGACATAATGACCCAAGGTAAGGCCGTGAAAGAACTTGAGGAAAATATGAAAGAAGCTTACATGCTTATGACAATGGAAGATGTTCCGAAAGAGCATAAAGTTAAAGAGATCACCCTCGCAGTATGAAGAGAAAGGACCTTGTCAAACACTTCAATCGGATGTGTTCTCCTGAGACATGGTCAGCGACATGACCTTTACGTAAATCCTAAAACGGGTAAAAAACAACCAGTGCCACGGCATAATGAAATAGACGAAAACCTAGCCCGACACATTATAAAGGTATTGACATAGCAATTCACTACGGCGGACGCAGTATAACCGCGCCGCTGATTTCCATCGTTGGCCGGAACGAATACATTTATGGATAAGAAATCGAGCAAAATTCTTAATGAAGCCATTTTGGAGGTCGTAGAGAATCAGCTTCGCGCGGGTAATCCGCCAGAAACGAAGAAAACCTTTGAACGACTTTTAAAGGAAGGATTGGACGAACAGGAGGCAAAGCGGCTAATCGGTTGTGTGGTGGCTGGCGAAATCTTCGATGTCCTGAAACAGCAGCAGCCTTACAATCACGAACGATTTATCAAAGCCCTCAACCAGTTGCCTGAATTGCCGTGGGAATGACAGGCAGCCACCGGCCAACAAGTCGCCGGAGCGGCCCAGGGCCCAAAAGAAGGCTGTTCCCCATCCTTTGTGGGTGAAGTCGTCGGTCAGGAGTTATGCTGGCAATGTATGGCAAACTGACCCGCAATCCTTAATAGATTCTCACATTCAGATGGAACTTTTTTCAGGTTGTCCCCCGGGCGGGTTAAGAAAGCACCCATATTTTGTGGTCTTTTTCGCTTGACAGACAACTCCGTTTACACCCTTCCCGGAACAACCACCGAGATGAACGTGGCGGATTACTTCCGGAAAAACAAAATGGAGTGGAAGCCGGTTGTCATTGAGAGTAGCGCCGAGCTGAACAGGGCCTTTTTTGCCGGTCGCTGCGACGTACTGACCTCGGACGCCTCCCAGTTAGCTGCAATACGCTCCGTGGCCCCGAACCCCGATGATTACATCATTCTCCCCGAGATCATTTCCAAGGAACCCCTTGCCCCGGAGATGATCAAAGAAGTGCTGGACGTCATGATCGAGCTCGCCCAGGAGGGCATGACCATGATCGTCGTGACCCATGAAATGGGCTTTGCCAGGAGTGTGGCCCACAGGGTGCTTTTCATGGACTTTGGAAAAATCGTGGAAGGAAACACGCCAGAAGAGCTTTTTGCAAATCCTGTCCACGAACGGACCAAGCTCTTCCTCAGCCAAATCGAGACTGTTCAAGGCCCATAACTTATTATATATCATAGTGTTACAAGTGCCAATT
>JASEIE010000080.1 GCA_030024065.1 Thermodesulfobacteriota bacterium | reverse complement strand
CGGAGTCCGTCGGCAATAAATGCCGACGCTACGGGGAAAAAGGAATAACTCCATAGCCAACAATTACCCATAACTGAGGGATTACCACTCCTCTCCATTCCCGGATTTTCGGGAATGACAGAATATATTTGAGGAAAACCTTGTCGAGGCAATCGTCAAGATTGTCGAATTTCATATCTGATCAATCCGCATCCCTGCCTGTGGCAGCAGGGACAGATCATAATCAATAGACCTTTAAAAATTTCTAACCCCTTAGAAATTCATACAAAATCAAAATATCATCTTGAAAGAGGATAAAGATGGATTGAAAATTTATAGGTCTCAAATAAGTTGGCATAGTGGTTGCTTTAATAGAGTTTAAAATTTAAGTGAAAGGAGGTGAATCGTATGAGAAAGATAGTGATTGCATTAAGCCTGGTTGTCACGATGGTTTTGGGCGCTGCTTATGTCTATGCCCAGGGTGGTGGTCGCGGCCCTCATCAGAGAGGATGTCCCTGCTGGGAATCAGGAGAACCTGGCAAGGCTGCTGCTCTGACACCGGAGCAGAGAACGAAGTTTCAGGAATTGCGCCGGAAGTTTAATGAGGAAACAGCGAAACTCAGAGGAGATCTTCTGACCAAAAGACTGGAACTCCAATCCCTCTGGACCAATCCAAAGGCCGATGCCAAGGCCATTGTCGATAAAGAGAAAGAATTGAGAGATCTCCAGAACCAGATGAGGGATAAGGCTGTCCAGTTTAAATTAGATGCTCGACAGTTCCTTACCCCTGAACAGATCGCTGGATTTGGCCCGGGAGGTAGAATGGGTCCGGGATCCGGCCGCGGTCAGATGAGAGGCCGTGGAATGGGGCCTGGTCAGGGACCATGCTTCTAACCATAGTTCTTAGCAGAAAATAAAAGGGGAAGGCTTTAACCTTCCCCTTTTATTTTTGACATTTCAAAACCATTTCGATATGTTTTAAGAAATCTATAATCCATCCCTGGAGATAGCAACGGAATTTACTGGAACGGCGATGAAATATAAAATCTATATCCTCCTTTTCTTTTTTATTTTCATACTCACAACCTCCTCCTTTTCGCAACCCTCTGGGACGAAATCAAATCCGGGGATGGGGATGAAGCAGTGGAGGAGAGAGGCAAAGTGCTGGGGGGCATTGGAGCTCAGCCTCTCCCTCGAACAGAGAAAAAGTCTCAACCTCATTCAGCAGACCTATCTCCAGGACACCCAGGTCCTGCGATCTCAACTCTTTACCAAAAGACTGGAATTCAGGGAACTCCTGACAGATCCTGCTTTAAAAATGGAATCGATTCGGCCCAAATATCTGGAGATGAATGAAATACAGTCCAGACTGGAGGAGAAGGCAATCGAATACCTGATCAGGGTGAGGAGCCTTCTGACCCACGAACAGCTCAAATTCTGGTGTCCGGAAGAAGAGTTTCCCTTCTTTCGCAGGATGATGCGCGGGGTAGGCCCTGTGGGACCAACGGCCCCGTAACAATCCCCGCCACCAGAAGAGTAAGGTGGAGCATATCTTGTTCAGGGAAAAAAACAGGATAAGAAGAAGTTTTTCACCCATCTATCTGGGCATCTTCTCCGGAATCATCCTCATCATCCTCATCATTAACGGGTTCCTCGAAATCAACAGGGCCAGGAAGGGGTTCTACCTCCTGCTCGAAAGGGAAGCCACCATCCTCATCCAACATTTTGAAAGGAATGTTCAAGAGACACTCACCTTTCTCCAGACGATGGAGAGCGGCACTGGAAAACATCTCTTCCATCCATCCCTCTCCGGGTTCTCTTTCGGTCTGGAAGAATCGATTGCCGAATATCTTCTGGAGGCGATTCACAGAGTGGATCAGATCGACGGAGAAAAGCCTTTAGGCCCCTCTGACCTCCAATCGATCGTTGAGCATTATTCTGTCACCTCGATCGAGATCTACGATCCGAAAGGCAATCTTCTCAGGGGTTGGCCCATTCCCCCTTCCTCCAACAGCCGATCTCTTCTTCGAGATCTGATCGAGAAGAAACGCTCAGCCATCATCGACCTCTTCGGCAAACCTCTAGCCGAAAATGACCTGGTCTCGATTGCCATCTGGAGGAAGATGGCTCCGGGGATCATCGCCTTTCACCTCAACGGAAAACAGATGAAGAGGCTTCTTCGCCAATTTGCCACCCAGAGGGCGATCTCCGATATCGGTTTCAGAGAGGGCATCCTCTTTATCTCCGTTCAGGATGCGAATCTTTTAACCCTTGCACACACGGACCCCTCTTTTCCCGGGAAGAGGGAAGAAGATTCCTTCCTCAAAAGTGCGCTTCAAACCAAGCGACTCCTTTCACGCTTTCACCAGCCTATAAAAGGGGAGGAAGTCTTTGAAGTGGCAAAATCATTCTGGATGGAAAATCAACCTGCGGGATTGATCCGCATCGGTTACTCCTCCAAGGAGATTCAACCCCTTCTCAGCCAGATCAAAAAGAGTGTCTTCCTCTCGATCTTCTTCTTCCTCATCCTGGGGGTCTCTGCCATCACGCTGATATGGGTGAATCAGAATCGGCATTTACAGAAGATCAAAGAGATGGAGGATCGAGTCCAACTGGCGGAGAGGCTTTCCTCGCTTGGCCACTTGGCAGCAGGGGTGGCCCATGAGATTCGCAACCCCCTCAATGCCATGGGAATGGGCCTCCAGAGACTCAAAAGGGAATTTCTTCCTCAGGAGGAATCGAAAAAGGAAGAGTACCTTTCCTTTACGGATCTGGTTCTCAAGGAGATCAGAAGGGTCAATGAGATCATCGAACAGTTTTTAACCCTTTCCCGGCCCTTTCATCTCACGTTGAAAGATGGATCACTCGATGATCTCCTCAAAAATCTGGTCACCCTCTTTCAGGAGGAAGCCGCTTCCCAGAAGATCACCCTCGAGATGGAGAAGGGTTCCGAACTTCCTTCCATCAAGGTGGACAGTGAGAAGTTGACACAGGCCTTTATCAATATTATGAAGAATGGCATGCAGGCCATGGAGCAGGGCGGGACCCTCCATATCGAAACCCGCTCTTTAAAGGATCGTGTGGAGGTAATCTTCTCAGATTCAGGTTCCGGTATTCCTGAAGACCGGATGGAGAAGGTCTTCAATTATTACTATACGACAAAGGAAAAGGGGGTGGGGCTCGGGCTTCCTATTGCCCACCGGATTATCGAAGCCCATGGGGGCCAGTTGAAGCTTGAAAGCCGGGTGGGAATAGGAACCAGGGTGACGGTAATACTGCCTGTTAAGGGTTAGAATTTGGTTCGGAGTTCGGAGTCATGTATTGGTTAAAACTTTAGTTCACTTTAGGCGCTTGTAACTTTAGTCACTTTAGCTCACTTTAATTTACTTTAGGCACTTTCGAAATGGAAAAAGCGAAGGTACTGATTGCCGAAGATGAGAAGGCTCAGCGGGACCTCCTCGAAGGGTTTTTAAAAAAAGAGGGCTATGCTGTGAAGGCAGTAGCCAACGGCAGGGAGGCCCTTGAGAAACTAAAGGCCGATTTTTTTGACATCGTCCTGATCGATTATAAAATGCCTGAACTCGACGGCCTCCAGACCCTTCGTCAGATCCGGGCACGCTTCCCCGACCTCCCTGTGGTGATGATGACCGCTTATGGAACGGTTGAAACGGCTGTGGCCTCCATGAAAGAGGGCGCCCTTGACTACCTGACCAAACCGATCGACCTCGATGAACTCCTTCTCATCTTCCAGAAAGTATTGGAACGGTCCAGCCTCATCAAAGAGAACAGGGAGTTAAAGGCCAAACTTCAAGAACGATATACCTTCCAGAACATCGTCTATGGCAGCCCGAAAATGGAGGAGGTGATGGGGCTTGTGGCCCGTGTAGCGCCCAGTCAGGCCACGGTCCTCATCAGGGGAGAGACCGGGACAGGTAAGGAGTTGATTGCCAATGCGATCCATTATGCCAGTTCCCGTTCTGAAAAGCCTTTTATCAAGGTGAGCTGTTCTGCCATTCCCGAAACACTCCTCGAAAGCGAGCTCTTCGGTCATGAGAAAGGAGCCTTCACCGGAGCCATTCAGAGAAGGATCGGCCGATTCGAAGAGGCAGATGACGGAACCATCTTCCTCGATGAGATTGGGGACCTCTCTCCCAGCACCCAGGTGAAGCTCTTGAGGATATTACAGGAGAAGGAATTTCAAAGGCTGGGATCGAATCTGAATCTCAAGATTGATGTGAGAGTGATCACTGCCACCCATCGCCATCTTGAAGAAGCGATGAAGAAGGGCTTTTTTAGAGAGGACCTCTACTATCGGCTCAATGTCATCTCCATTCACCTTCCTCCGTTGAGGGAGAGAAAGGAGGACGTTCCCTTTTTGATCGACTACTTCCTGAAGAAATTTTCGGAGGCGAATCAAAAAAAGATTCTGGATCTCTCCCGAGAGTCGAGGACCCTTCTCCTCCGCTATCCCTATCCCGGAAATGTGAGGGAACTGGAAAACCTCATCGAAAGGGCGGTCGTTCTCAGCCGGGGAGAGATCATCACGACACAGGACCTCCCCTTCCACCTGCAGGAGGAGAAGTCCGAAGAGTTATGGGAACGCTCTGAGAAGAGAAGAAACCTTCCCGAGTCTCTGGAGGAGATCGAAAGGGATATGATTATCAAAGCCCTCCATCAGCATCAGGGAGTTCAGACCAGGGCGGCTGAGAGCCTCGGCATCAGCGAAAGAGTCCTTCGGTATAAAATAAAGAAGTATGGGATCAGACAATAATAGTTCGGAGTTTAAAGCCTGTTGCACAAATGATAGAAACACCCTTCGACAGGCTCAGGGTGAACGGAGTTTATATTGAAATCATTGACTTTTTCCGTTCGTGATGAGCCTTTCCTTCGACTTTGCTCAGGACATTCGGAAAAAAAACTGTTCGCCCTGAGGTTCTCGAAGGGTGAACGGTT
The DNA here is from genome assembly GCA_030024065.1 of Thermodesulfobacteriota bacterium. The sequence goes on along the minus strand of JASEIE010000080.1, from coordinate 8,075 downwards.
TGCTCATGACAGGCTTGTCGAAGCACGGAGTTCGGAGATTTGAAATGACCCATTATCGTTACCGTTTCAATTTTGGATATGGTTTTACGCCTGTCATTAAGAAGCTGATGATCATCATGGGAGCGGTCTTCCTCCTCCAGATGGTGGTGAGCCATTGGATCAATCTCTACCTGGGGCTCGTCCCGCTACTGGTCTGGAAGAAATATTTTCTCTGGCAGCTCTTCACCTACATCTTCCTTCACGGAGGGATCACCCATATCCTCCTCAATCTTTTAGCCCTCTGGATGTTCGGGGGGGAGCTCGAAACCTATTGGGGATCGAGGAAGTTCTTAATCTATTTTTTCTTCTGCGGAATCGGTGCCGCCGTCTGCACGGTTATCTTCACTCCCTATCAATTTATCCCTGTCATCGGAGCCTCTGGCGCGATTTATGGAGTCCTTCTCGCCTTTGGCTGGCTCTTTCCCAATCGACCCATCTACATCTATTTTCTCTTCCCCCTCCCAGCCAAATATATGGTGATCATCTACGGCCTCATCGAACTGTTCGCATCCATGGAGGGGACAGGAGGGGGTATCGCTCATCTTACCCACCTGGGTGGTTTGGTCTTCGGAATCTTCTATATGGCTTATCCAACAATCCGGCAGAAAATTCGTCGCGAACAATACAAACGGAAGTGGTCCCGGAGAGGGCCCGGTGGCGGGGACCTTTATCATTAAGTGCCCCACTATGTACAGGGCTTGTGATCTGGTACTTATCTAAATGGTCTTCTCAAATTCCGCAATCCGCAATTCGCAATCTGAAATTCATAAGATGATCTTCATCGGAACGAGCGGTTACAGTTACCCCCACTGGTGGAATGGGATCTTCTATCCATCTGACCTGCCCCAGAGGAAATGGCTCGAATTCTATGCTCAATATTTTAACACCGTGGAGCTCAATGTCACCTTCTATCGCCTGCCCAAAAAGGAGGTCTTCGAAGGATGGTATAAACGGACACCGAAAGGATTCTCCTTTGCCGTCAAAGGAAGCCGATTCATCACCCATATCAAACGGCTGAAGGATTGCAGGGAGCCCCTCTCCCCCCTCTTGGAACATGCCTCACCATTAAAAGAGAAGATGGGAGTCATGCTCTGGCAACTTCCGCCCCAGTTCCGTTTCGAGAAGGAGAGGCTGGAAGAATTCTGTGTCCTTCTTTCAACCCTTCCCCGTTCTAAATCCCTTCGCCACGCCTTTGAGTTCAGAGACGAATCCTGGCTCTGCCAGGATGCCTTCCGGATACTGGAGGAGTTTAATTTCGGGTTCTGCATTGCCCATGGCTCCGGCCTTCCTTTTACGGACAGGGTTACCGCCAGCTTTGTCTATCTCCGTCTCCACGGGGGAGAGGTCCTCTATGGCTCCGACTATTCGGATAAGGAATTAAAAGGATGGGCTGAAAAGATTGAGGATTGGAAGGCCAGAGGGAAAGACGTCTTTGTCTATTTCAATAACGATGCCTACGGGTTTGCCATCAAAAACGGACTCACCCTGAAGAAACTGCTCTCCGGTAATTGATTTAACTGTGATTCAGACAGTAAGACTATAGACTTCAGATCTGCCTACCGCAGGCAGGCATTAGACTGAAGAAAGAAAAATGGCTAGAGAATACACACGGATAAGGCTTCGGCATGAGATTAGCCGAACGGCTGGCAGCTACCAGAAGGAATGACACTCTTGCATATACGAAAGAATTTCAAAAGAGTGGAATAGAGTTAATTTCCTATATTAGAGAAGTCTGATGTCTAACGCCTGCAGTCCAGTGTTTGAATTGCAGTCACTTTAAATGGAGTGAATTGAAGGAGAAGTGGAAAAGGCCGAGGCATGGAGGTAGCGCTCCTCTGCCAGCCTTCTACCCGTCTCTGTTTTAAAAACCTTTCCGATTAATCTTTCTAGCCTCTCTCGATCATTTGGAATCCCCTCTTCCTCAATGTTGACAAGCCAGTCGGCTTCGTAGAGGAGCTGGAAGTTGAGGGTTTCCTCCTCCCTCGGATGATGGTGGTGCGCAATGATGTCACAGACCTCGTCCACGACCTTTCCCTGAACACCCAATTTCTCCAGGATCGCCCTTGCAATGGGAGGTCCCTCTGTCTCCTGATGTTGGCTCGAAGTGCTCTGATATTTTCTTTCAGCCTCATGGATTCCGATGTCATGGAGGTAGGCAGATCCGAGGACAACCAGAGGATCCCCGCCTTCCATTTTCAACATCTGTTCGGCATACCGGGCGACCTTCAGGGCATGTTCGATCCTACGTCCATCCTGACCGAAAACCTTTTTCATCTCACGGGAGATCCTCTCCCTTAGCCTGTCCTTCTCAGCCTCCTTCTGACGGGCCTTGATCTCTTCGGGAAGCGCTCCAATGCACTGCTCAGCATACGAACACCACTGGGCACATCCGAAGTCCATCCGGGGGTTGACGATCTCGTGGCCGCAGCGGCATTTCCGCCGAACCTCATTCTTGAAGAACTCCAACTCCCTTCCACATTTTGGACACTTTGTATTAAAAATATCCTCGGGCTTCCAAAATCTCGTATCCTGGCCTGGGCATTGCATTGTCGTTCCTCCTTTTCTTACAAATTAATCTTTTTAAAAGCCATTTACCTTGACTTAGATCAAATCTGCGCTAATGGTAATAAAGGTGGGCTCGTAAAAAGTCGTTATTCTGGTGAAAACCGGAGTCCATAGGTTTTATATCTATTTGAATACACTGGATTCCGGCTTTCGGAGGGGAATAATCGGGGTATTTTCTGAACAATTTTTCATGATAGGTGCGTCACACACGCCTGCGTGTCCTGCCTTCGCCGTATCGGCTTCGTGCAGACACGAACGATAAAAATGGTCATGGGGGTTAAGGTGAGGAAGCCTGTTTGGGTTAGGTCAAAGGTAAGGCTAATCATTTTTAGACAAAACCACCTCACCCATCAACCAAACGGGCTTCTTGACCCTAACCCTTAGACCAAAGACTTTTATTTTCTGAGCCATTCTCTAATCAACCGTTAAATACAAAAGGAAACTATCTTTTATTTAATAATTATATCAATGTGTTATGGCGTCTTTGCCGCAGAATGAAAATTCATCATGGGTCCAAATTAATTTTGAGCATTTTTTCTCTTGCAAAATGAATGATCATATGTTACCAAATTTAAATTTGACCTTTCGACTCCGTAGGATTGCTCTTTAAGGGGGGAACAAAGGGGGCCTCAGGTCAGCCCTGAGCAAATCCCGGATCGAGGGCCGGGGAGTAGCCGAAGGGTTAACTTATTTCTATAGAGAGGAGGAAAAATGGAAAAGAAACGGAGGGTTCGATGCCGAATGTAACGATGAAAGAACTTCTGGAGGCCGGGGTTCATTTTGGCCATGAGACGAAACGCTGGGACCCCAAGATGAAGCCCTACATCTTTGGAGCAAGGAATGGCATTTACATCATCGATCTTCAGAAGACAGTTCAACTTTTCAAGGAGGCCTACCAGTTTATTCGGGATGTGGCTTCCAGAGGCGAATACGTCCTTTTCGTGGGGACTAAAAAACAGGCTCAGGAAGCGATCTTCGAACAGGCCAACCGGTGCGGGATGTTCTATGTCAACCATCGCTGGCTGGGCGGGATGCTGACTAACTTCCAGACCATCAAACGGTCCATCGATCGGCTCAATAAACTCGAGGCGATGAAGAACGAAGAGATCTATAGCCTCCTCCCCAAAAAGGAGGTTCTGGAACTGGAAAAAGAGAGGATCAAGCTTGAGAGATCCCTGGGAGGAATCAAGAAGATGGATCACCTTCCCGGGGCGATCTTTGTCGTGGATCCCAAAAAAGAGAAGATTGCCGTCAAGGAGGCCAGAAAGATCGGCATCCCATCGATCGGCATCGTCGATACCAATTGCAGCCCCGAAGATGTCGATTATGTCATCCCGGGAAATGATGATGCCATTCGAGCCGTCCAGCTATTCGCCACTAAGGTTGCGGATGCCGTGATGGAGGGAAAACAGGTCCATGAAAAGCGGCTCCAGATGGAGGGGGCCAAGGAAGAAAAAATCGAGCAGGCCAAACTTGCCGGAGAGATAGAGATAGAAGAAGCCATTGTAGGCGAGGAGGAATAGGTTCTGATGGAAATTTCGCTTGAACTCGTTAAAGACTTGAGGCAGAGGACAGGTGCGGGAATTGTAGACTGCAAAACCGCCCTCCAGGAAGCCATGGGGAATGTCGAAGCTGCCATCGATTATCTGAGGAAGAAAGGATTGGCGACCGCCGCCAAAAAAGCAGGACGCATTGCCTCAGACGGTCTGGTCGGCTCATACATCCATGCGGGTGGAAAGATGGGAGTCCTGGTTGAAATCAACTGTGAGACCGATTTTGTTGCGAAGACAGAGGATTTTCAAAACTTCATAAAAAATATGGCCATGCATATCGCTGCTGCCAATCCCCAATATATCAAAAGAGAGGATGTCCCTGCAGAGGTTCTGGAAAAGGAGAAGGACATCTACCGGACCCAGGCCCTGGAGTCAGGGAAACCGGCAAAGGTGATCGATAAGATCGTTGAAGGAAAACTGGAGCGATTTTATTCTGAGGCATGCCTTCTGGAACAAACCTATATCAGGGACTCTGATCTCACGATTAAAGAAGTTCTGGACGGAATGATCGGAAAAATCGGAGAGAACATTTCGATCCGTCGCTTCGCCCGATTTCAATTAGGCGAAGGATTGTCCTCGCGGTCATAGGTCAATTTGGCCCCTCATGAAGAGAACTCCTTATAAAAGGATCCTCCTGAAGATCAGTGGTGAGGTTTTAACCGGCGAAGGGGGCTTTGGAATCGATCCCGGGGTGATCCGGCAGATCGCTCAGGAGATCAGAGAGGTGAAAAACCTCGGAATCGAGATAGCCATTGTCATCGGAGGAGGCAATATCTTCCGTGGGGTGGCAGCCAGTTCGAAAGGGATGGACCGGGTCTCAGCGGATTATATGGGAATGCTCGCCACGGTCCTCAACGGTATTGCCCTTCAGGATGCTCTGGAGAAGATGGAAGTTCAAACCCGGGTCCAGACAGCCATTGAGATGCGGGAATTAGCGGAGCCCTATATCCGGCGAAGGGCGATTCGGCATCTGGAGAAAGGCCGGGTGGTGATCTTTGCCGGGGGAACGGGCAATCCCTTTTTTTCCACGGACACAACGGCTTCGCTTCGTGCTATGGAAATTGGGGCCGAGGTCATCCTGAAGGCGACAAAGGTCGACGGAATCTATGACACCGACCCAATGCTCAACAAACGGGCCCGAAAATACGATGAACTCACCTATCTCGATGTGCTGAAGAAGCAGATCAAGGTGATGGATGCCACTGCCGTCTCCCTCTGTATGGACCACAAGATTCCCATCATCGTCTTCAATCTGAAGAAGAAGGGGAATGTCAAGCGGGTCGTTCTGGGAGAAAAGGTAGGGACAAAAGTGAGAGGATGAGCGATGGAGGAAAAGATCTACACCGATGTGACATTGAAGATGGAAAAGTCTCTCATGACCCTCAAAACAGACTTCAATAAGGTGAGGACAGGCAGGGCCTCTCTCGCCCTTTTTGATGATATTCGAATCGATTATTATGGCACCTCCACTCCCCTCAATCAGTTAGCGACACTATCAGTCCCCGAACCCAGACTCATTACCATCCAGCCCTGGGACACCACCATCATCGGGGAGACAGAAAAAGCGATTCTCAAATCGGAACTCGGACTGACTCCCATGAGCGATGGAAAGATTATTCGGATCAACATCCCCCGACTGACGGAGGAGCGTCGAAAAGAGCTGGTCAAGGTGGTCAAAAAGATGGGGGAGGGAGCAAAGGTGGCCCTCCGGAATATTCGAAGGGAGGCAAACGAACAACTGAAGGGTCTGGAAAAGAACAAGAAGATCTCTCAGGATCAACTTCGCCAATGGATGGAAAAGATCCAGAGTTCTACCGATAAATATATAGAGAAAGTGGATGGCATTCTTGCCGCCAAAGAGAAAGAGATTCTCGAAATATAAAACTTGATTTTAAATTGCAGATTGCGGAGTTGAGATTGAGAATTCCACAATCCCTGCCTGCGCCTGCCTGCGGTAGGCAGGGCAGGCAAGCGAATTCCGAAATCCAAAATAGAAGAAAAGGGGGTGATCGAAGTGGCCTATGTGATTACGGATGAATGTGTGGCTTGCGGAACCTGTGTCGAAGAATGTCCTGCAGAGGCAATCGAAGAGGGTGAGCCCTATACGATCAGTGAAGAGAAATGCACGGACTGCGGAAGCTGTGTGGAAGTATGTCCTGTTGAGGCTATTGTTGAAAAATAAAGGAAAGGGGAATGACCATTCCCCTTTTTCTTTCTTCCCCTTTTTCTTTCTTCCCCTTTTTCTTTCTTCCCCTTTTTCTTTCTTTCGCTCCTCTCCTCTCACCTCCCCATTCAAGTACACAGATCATCCATGATGTGATAGAATAAAATCTATAAGTTTGGGGGGAGGAGAACCTCATGAAGGTCATCTTTCATCCACGGTTTTACGAACACTACACGCATGATCCGGCGGCGGCTCCGGGAAGGATGGAGCGAATGGTGAAAGCCCTGGAAAAAGAATACGAGTTTGTTGAACCGGAGCCTGCCTCAGAGAGAGACCTCGAGAGGGTCCATGGAAGGAATCATATTCAATCGGTCAAGGGGGAGCCAATGGTTTATGAAGTGGGATGTTTTGCCGCAGGAGGAGCGATTCTCGCTGGGGAATTAGCCTCCCAAGGTCAACCCGCCTTTGGTCTGATCCGTCCTCCCGGACACCATGCCAGCCCCCATTCCTGCTGGGGCTTCTGCTATTTTAACAATATTGCCATTGCCATCAAGAGGCTGCTCAGCGAAGGGAAAATCAAGAGTGCCCTCATCCTCGATTTCGATCTCCATTATGGGGATGGCACAGCCAATACCTTCAGCGGTTCGAGTGAAGTGAGCTACTTTCATCCCGAAGGCACAAACCGGCGATCCTTTCTCAACGAGGTTCAGAAATCCCTTCAGACAGAAAAATCTTATGACATCATCGCCGTCTCTGCGGGGTTTGACCGACATGAGGAGGACTGGGGAGGATTGCTCAAGACCGAAGATTATCTCATGATTGGAGAATATGTAAAGCAAGCCTCCTTCGAACGATGCCAGGGAAGAAGATTTGGTGTACTCGAGGGAGGGTACAACCACTCTGTTCTTGGAAGAAACCTTAAAAGCTTCCTTCAGGGAATGAGCGACGGATACCCTTCCCGGGTGGTCGTAGCAAAAGAAAAGGACGAACTCACCTCTTCCTGATCTTTCAACCGGCTTATCCCCTCAACCACTCTTTTTACGATTTCCTTGAGCAAAGCGTTCCCTTTACACATCTTGTTTAACTGAAACTCCAGACCCATCCTCCTCGGCAGGGAAAAAACACTCGGGATTTCCTCCCCGTCGAGTTGCGGAAGTTTCCTCTTTGTCCAGAGAAAGTAGAGGCGAATTGGGGGATTGACAAAAAATGATTGGCTTCTTAAAATTCTGCCCAACATCAGAAAATATCTTCGGCGGAAGGCAGGAGAATATAAATGAAACCCCCGAGAAACGAAATATCAACTTACTGGAATCCCGTTATCGAAACCCTTCCCTTCGACAAATTGAGGGAACTTCAGGTCAGGAAATTTAAAAAGATCGTGCAGTGGGCCTATGAGCGGTCGAAGTTTCATCGGAAACTCTACCAGGGCGCCGGGCTGGAGCCCGGTGATATCAAATCCTATGAGGATGTGGCCAAAGTCCCAAAGGTGGAAAAGGCCATGATGAGAGATATCCAGAGAAAAGACCCCTTCCCTTATGGGGATGCCCTCTGCGTTCCTCTGGAAGAGGTCACTGAATTCCGGCAGACCAGCGGAACCACGGGAACTCCTGTCTATCAACCCGATACCTGGCAGGACTGGGAGTGGTGGGCCGAATCCTGGGCTTATCTGCTCTATGCTCAGGGGTATCGCAGGACGGACAGGGTCTTTCTTCCATTCGGATATAACATCTTTGTCGCCTTCTGGGCAGGCCATT